>CAZJAY010000354.1:0-1990 GCA_964543915.1 uncultured Methylocystis sp.
GTCTTTGAAAAGGCCGGCGTGCATTGTTCGACCGTTTTCGGAACCTTCCAGCCGGAATTCGCGAAGCAAATCCCGGGCGCGGCGGAAGATCCGCGTTTCTTCGCGACAGGCATCTCGTTGATCGCCCATCCGTGGAACCCCAACGTTCCCGCCGTTCATATGAACACGCGTTTTGTGGTCACGACGAAAGCCTGGTTCGGCGGCGGCGCCGATCTCACGCCGGTTCTTGATGCGCGGCGCAATCAGGACGACCCCGACACGCGCGCTTTCCACGCCGCCATGAAAGGCGCCTGCGACCGTCATGCCGTGGCCGACTACCCGCGTCTGAAAGAGTGGTGCGACGAATATTTTTTCCTGCCGCACCGAAACGAACCCCGCGGGATCGGCGGCATTTTCTACGATTATTTCAACAGCGCCGGCGATCCCCAGAACAGCGCCTGGGACGCGGATTTCGCATTCACACGGGACGTTGGCGAGAGCTTTCTCGCCATTTATCCGGAACTCGTGCGGGCGAATTACGCGAAGCCATGGAGCGAAGCGCAACGCGAGGAGCAACTCGTAAGGCGTGGCCGCTATGTCGAATATAACCTGCTGTACGATCGGGGCACGATCTTCGGATTGAAAACCGGCGGCAATGTCGACTCGATTCTTTCGTCCATGCCGCCTTCGGTGAAATGGCCCTGAGGCCGGGAGCCGCGGCCCCGCCTATGCCTGGAATGTCCAGAGCCGATTGATGGCGAAGGTCATAAACATGGCGATGATGGACGTCGCGAGCTGGGCCGTCAAATAAGGCGCGCCCCAACGGTCCACGAGGAGGCTCATCAGGACGTAGGTCAGGCAAAACCCTGCGAAAGCGACCATGGCGAAGCGCCAGCCGGCTTCGGCATGGGCGCGGCCGCTCGCGAATGTGTGACGGCGATTCAGCGCATAGGCGACCACGCCGCCGAAAACATAGCCGGCGAGAGTGGCGGGAACCGCTCGCCACCCCATGCGCTCGACAAGCCCGACCAGCACTGCGTAATGAACGAAGGTCGCGACAACGCCAACCGAGGCGTAGGAGAAAAGCTGCCGCAGAATGCCGGTTCGCCGGTCGGACGTCATAAGCGGCGATCTCCGGCGTGTTTTGCGCCCGGAACGACGGAGCGGTTGAGCGCACGGCCGACCGCAGTCCCGGCGACGATGTTGCGTCTCATCATGCCCCCTCCAGTTTTTGAATCATGCGTTCCGCGCAATGCTCCGATCGCTACGACGGGTCTATATCATGCGCACGGCCCTTCACATGGCCGGCGTTCTCGTCTAGACACTCGTTTTAACTTCCGAGCCGGGCGCGCGCGCTCGCCGCCCGCAAGACGGGCATAGAGGGACGCGCTTCGGTCCATGAAGGCCGGGTCGCGGCCTTTTTTTATGCCCGCAGCCCTGCCCGTTCCGGGCGCATAGCCTCGTAAAACCAACTGCTTCCGGCCAGCGCCGGACGCCAGAAGGACGCCGATGCCCAAACGCACAGACATCTCGACAATTCTGATCATCGGCGCCGGCCCCATTGTCATCGGACAGGCGTGCGAATTCGATTATTCGGGGACGCAGGCCTGTAAGGCGCTCAAGGCCGAGGGATACCGGATCGTTCTCGTCAACTCCAATCCGGCGACGATCATGACCGACCCGGATCTCGCCGATCGAACATATGTCGAGCCAATAACTCCCGAATTCGTTGCAAGGATTATCGAACAGGAGCGCTACGCAATCCCCGGCGGCTTCGCCCTTCTGCCGACCATGGGCGGACAGACGGCGCTGAACTGCGCGCTGTCGCTCGAAAAAATGGGCGTGCTGAAAAAGTTTGACGTCGAAATGATCGGCGCGACGGCGCATGCGATCGACAAGGCCGAAGATCGCGAGCTGTTTCGCGAGGCGATGACCCGGATCGGACTCGAGACCCCGCGGTCGCATCATATCAAAACGCTCTACGGTGCGCTCGCTGCGCTCGACGATATCG
>CAZJAY010000355.1:0-1984 GCA_964543915.1 uncultured Methylocystis sp.
CGCCGTCAGACGCGCGCGCCACGACATGCCCCCACGGGTCGGCGATCAGGGAATTTCCATAGGTGAACCGTGTTTCATGTCCCGCCTTGTGGGAGCCTGTCTGCGCCGGCGCGCAGATATAGGCCTGCATTTCAATCGCCCGCGCGCGGCAAAGCACCTCCCAGTGATCCTTGCCGGTGACGAGCGTGAAAGCCGCCGGTAGCGCGACAATATCAACGCCCTGTACAGCGAGCGCCTGAAAAAGATAGGGAAATCGCAGGTCGTAGCAGATCGCGCAGCCGATCTTCACGCCCTCGCAATCATAGGTCACGACCGAGTCGCCTGGCTTGAAGGCCGCGCTCTCATGGTATTTCGCGCCGTCCGGCGCGGTGATGTCAAACATGTGGATCTTGTTGTAGCGCGCGACTTCCTTCCCCTCGCGGTTAAAGGCGACGCTTGCATTGTAAAGCCGCTCTTCCCCCGGAATTTTCGCAAGGATCGACCCCGCATGGATGAACACGCGGTGCTTGCGGGCCAGTTCGCTGCACATCCCATAGGCGGGGCCGCCGGGCAGATCTTCGGCCGCAGCCATTTTTTCTGCGCGCGAGCCGCCCATGAAATCGAAGACTTCGGGAAGGCAAATCCAGTCAGGTCGCTCCTGCGCGACCGCGCGTTCGATGAGCGCGCGGGCGTTTGCGAGATTGACGGCCTTGTCGTCAATTGAATTCATCTGGAGCAGCGTGACTTTCATCGAACGTCCGGTTTTCGTGAGGGCGAGGATTCGTATCCTTGGTGATTTTTTTCATCGGCGCAACGGCCATGCGGGCCGGCGCGCCAATCCGGGAGGTCCGTCAATCAGCGCGGCGGGCCCGCGCGCAGGGCCGCGAGACAAAAATCAATCAACTGAGCGCTCGACGGCTCGGGACGGTCGGCGCATTCGACAATCAGCCGCGGATGGAAGAAACGCACACAGGCGAGATTGACCAGCGCGGCGGCGCGCAGGGCGTCGCCGGGCGCAAATTCGCCGTTTCTCATCCCGTCCGCAACCACGTCGGCGAGGATCGCGTTGATGCGATCGATATGCGCGGAAATCGTCGGCCAGTTTTCGACCAGCGCCGCCTCCACCATATCATGCAGCTTGCGATCGGCCGTGTAGCGCGCGGCGTTCATCTCTTCATTCGCGAGAACGATGGCGCGCAGACGATCGGCGGCCGGGACGTCGCGCCGGGCGATGGCCTCCAGCCCGCGCTCCACCTCGTCCATCAGCGATTGCGCGACCGCCGCGTTGATTTCTGATTTGGCGCCGAAGAAACGATAGACATTCGCCGGCGACATACGCAATTCCCGCGCAATGTCGGCGACAGTCGTTTTCTGAAAACCGATTTCGCGAAACAGGCGCTCGGCGGTCGCGATGATGCGCCGGCGGGCGCCTGTTTCCCGCTCCTGCGCATCCAGCGTCGATGCGGGCTTCATCGGATGCTCTCCGTCGCGGTTTGCGCGCCGCCCGCAGGCGCCGCAAGCCCGCGATCAAGCGATTTCCGGAACCATGTCGCATAAAGCGCCGGGAGGAACAGCACGGTGAGAAAGGTGGCGACAAACAGACCGCCCATGATGGTCAGCGCCATCGGTCCCCAGAAGGCGGAACGGGTCAGCGGCATCATCGCCAGAATGGCGGCCAGCGCAGTCAACATCACAGGCCGCACGCGCCGCACTGTCGCGCCGATGATCGCCTCGCGATAGGTGTCGCCAGCCTCAAGATCCTGCCGGACCTGATCAACAAGGATTATAGAATTGCGCATATCCATGCCGGAAAGCGCGAACAGCCCGAGCATCGCCACGAAGCCCATCGGCGCATGGGCGACATTGAGCGCGAGAGACGCGCCGATTACGCCCAGCGGCGCACTCATCTTGACGAGTCCGGCGCGCATGACGTCCTGCAACTGCACCATGACGATCGTCAGCATAATCAGCCCGACTAGCGGAAAAATGCCGAAAATCGAGGCGT
>CAZJAY010000356.1:0-1981 GCA_964543915.1 uncultured Methylocystis sp.
GGGAAATAGGCCTCACCGCCGACATTGTCGGCGTTGTGACAATTCGAGCAGGCCTTGTCCTTGAACTGGCGCAATCCTTTTTTCTCGGCGTCGTTATGGGCCGTGTCGTCGCCTTTCAGAAACCGGTCGAATTTGGCGTTGGGCGTCGTCAGGGTCGCCTCAAACGCCTCAATCGCGCTGGCCATATTGTCAAAGGTGACAGGATTATTGTCGCCCGGGAAAGCGGCCCGGAACGCGGCGACATAGGCGGGCATGCTGCGCATCATCTTTTCGGCGTTCGCCGCCGTATTGGCCATCTCGCCCGCCGCCTGAACCGGTCCCTTCGCCTGCGCCTTGAGGTCCGGCGCGCGACCGTCCCAGAACTGGGCGACATTGAACACGGCGTTCAATACGGTCGGCGCGCGGCGCGGTACTTTTTCCCAGTTATGGCCAATCGAGGTTGGGCCAGCGTCGACGCCGCCCGTAGAAAGATTGTGACAGCTGTTGCAGCTGATGACGCCGCTTTTCGAAAGACGCGGCTCGAAGAACAGCTCGCGGCCAAGCTCGATTTTGGCAGGGGTGATATCGTTGTTTTTGACGATCGACGAGACGCTCGCCGGATCGATCGGCTTGAAGAGCGCATTTGCGTCGGCGCGCAAATCGCCGGCCGACGCCGCCGCCGCCGGCAACATCATGAACAACGCGCCTGCCGACGCGATCCGCAGTCGATTCATTTTCCCGCTCCCCCGGTTTTTTATGTGGCGCGCGCGCCCTGCAAAACGATGGCGCATCCGGCGACGCCGCGCGAATTTGTGGCTACCACAACGCCGCCTTTGGAGAAAGTCCCGGCGCGGCCCGCCCATCTCATTCTCGCCGGTTTCATCAGGCTGAAATCCGTGCGGGAGACTCAGGGGAAAGGGTTGCACGGGCGTGCGCGCCCTTTTGCAAATGTCGGGCGCTTTTGTAAACATCCAAATTCGCGCGCGACGCGTCGCCTGTCCGGGCGCACGCGACCGGGCATTGATGACCCTTGTAGGCGTCATGGCTTCCTCCGCCGCGCTTGCAGGTCCGGCCGCCGCACAAAATGGGTCTGCCCCTTCGCCGCCCGCCTTCGCGCGCGGCTGGCCAATCGTGGGCGAAAGCTCACCGACAATCTGGGCCGGGGCCTATCTTGGCGTGAATCTTGGCGCAACGATCCCTCTGTATCGAGGCGAACGTTTGCAGGCCATCTATGCAAGGCGCGGCGAGGCCTTTGATCTCTTTCCCGACGGGCGGACAAGGAGCGGCGTCACGGTCGGCGCGCAGGCGGGCTACAACTGGCAGATTGGCCGTCTGGTCTATGGCCTCGAAACCGAACTCAATTTGCTGGACGGTCAGGGCGGCAAAAGCGGCGTCTACGCCGCCCCCGCGCCCTATGCGGAACGCAAAATTCTCGGCTACGCGCTAAACTATCAACAGAACGCCAATTTCTTCGCCAGTCTGCGCGGACGACTGGGCCTTACGTTCGACCGCGCCCTGATCTACGCCACCGGCGGCCTCGCGCTTGGCGGGGTGCGTGGCCCGGCCTCGCTGAAATTGTTTGGCGAGCAGACATCACGCACATACGAAGCGCGAACGTCGGGCTCCAAACAAATGAAATACATCCTGGGAGCCGGGATTGAATATCCTCTGCTCCCCGACACCAACGCGCGCGTTGAATATCTTTTCCTCAATCAGGGACCGAATACGCAAATTTTCGCCAATGCGGCTGACGGTCTTTTTCTCTCAAAGAACCGGGAGGAAAACCACATCGTGCGTCTCGGCGTGAACCATATGTTCGGCGCGGAAAACCGTTTCGGAACGAGCGCGACGGAAACAAGCGGCGGAACGACTTCGAAAGCAGGCGGAGACGGAGACGGCGAGGAAATCTACAGCGTGCACGGGGTCACGACGACGGCCGTCCAGGGTTACCCGCCCTTCGCCGCCGCCTACAGCGGCCAATACAGTTTTACGCCCAAAGGTC
>CAZJAY010000357.1:0-1976 GCA_964543915.1 uncultured Methylocystis sp.
GCAGGCGAGGAGCTTTCCGTTTATGATCGAAAAAATAAGGAACGGGGTTCAGGATTGGCTCGACGCATGTCGCTATGCGAATGAATGCGCGCCTGATCTTTTCGATTTTGCAAAAAATGACGATTATTTCTTTATCTTGATGACCATTTGCCTCGTCGCTGGCTTCTGGTTGGCGAATATGCTTTCGGCCAGAGAGCGCGCGAACCCGATATATGAGCGTGGAGATTTCGGGGCTTCGCGTAACCGCCAGAAGGCGCGTTTGTCGCATGCCAACGCCGACGATGGCGCCACTATTGTCTTTGTTTCGGCTATCAGCGCCGTGGCGCAAATAACCGGGCTCTCTTTTTTGTTATTTCCCGAAATCGGCGCGCTATCCAACGAAGTATTCCGAAAACCGCATGGCGCCTGGGCGAATGGGCCGCTCATGTTAATCGTCACGCCGTTTTGCGCTGGCCTGATCGGCACAGTCATAACGCACGTCTTTCCCTATGGCGCGCTAGCGGTTCTTGTCAGCATTATCGCCGGGATTATCGTTATCCGCCTCCTTGGATCGCCGGTCACGCCGGCCATTTCGGCCGGACTCCTGCCCGTAACGCTCGGCGATTCCAGTTGGTGGTACCCATCGTCGCTTCTACTGGGCGCAACGCTGCTCTCCACCGCTGCGTACGCACGGCGTCGAATTGATGCGCCGGAAAAGAACAAATCAGGAGCTTCCGACGAGAGCCATCATCCGGCATCGGCCGGGCGCGATGTTTCGTTGATTCATTTTCTTGCGGCGTTTTTCCTTTTGTCCGCCAGCCTTGCCAGCCTTTCGGGGTGGCGGTTTCTCATGTTTCCGCCATTGGCGGTTATAGCATTTGAAATGTTCGCACACGCGTCGATCTGCCCGTGGGCGCAGCGTCCCCTGTTATTGCCGGTCGCATGCGGATTGACGATAACCGTCGGGATTTTCACCGTCGGATATCTGGGAAATGGCGCAATCGCCGCGGCGTTGACAATGTCATTTTGCGTAGCGGCGCTGCGGATGCTCGCATTTCATGCACCGCCGGCGCTTGCTGTTGGGCTCCTGCCATTTGTGATGCCGCGCCCCGATTATCTCCATGGGTTTTCTGTCGTCTGCGGTGCAGCTCTGCTCACTTTTGTTTTTCTCCTATGGCGCAAGACAAAAGAGCCTGTGTGTCCAGACTGATTATCGCGGCTTCGGCTTATCTGGAATTGCGCCTTTGGGCGCGCCTCAATTTTTCGTCGAAATCATTTTCGGCCGTCTTCCTTCCCTCGAAGGCTTGAAGGGCGAAGATACGCGAGCCTCAAGGGCGTCCGTACGCTCAACCCGGAGGCGCGCTGGGAAAGGGGTTAGTTCAGCTCTGGCGCACCGGCCGCAATTCGCGCATGGCGCTGAACAGAAACGCTGTCGTCAGGCCGAAGATGATAACGCCGTTCATGCTTTCGATTGCGCCGAGGAGTCGCCAGTCGTTCGTCAATTTGATCGCTTCGTGCCCATAGCTTGTCAGAGCGTTCAGCGAATAGAGGGATGACGTCTGGAAATCGGGCAACGCGCCAAGTCGCCAATACAGCAAAGCCCAGGCTGCCGCCTCAAGGACATGCATGATCAGAACGATATTCGCGATCAGCAACATCAGGAAAAGAAAATATGCGATCGAACGGGGGCGCTGGCGTCGTCTCTCAAGGACGATAAGAAGCCATTCAAGGCCAACAAGTCCCGAGACGTGAAAGGCGACAGATGCAAGAATCATGGGGACGCCGAAACCCCAGTCCGCCCCCCAGACAAAATAAAGCAGCATATTGGCCTATCCCGTTTTATGGCCTCGCGCGCGCTACCGCGGCGCTGACGCCTGTTATCGGTATAGCGCCGGATCAACGCGTTTCGAAGCACGTTTTTGCCGCAGGCCGACAAAGCCGAGACGCGGAGGCCTTCCATTTTCCGATGCTAACGGATCAAATCTGGCCGACGACTG
>CAZJAY010000358.1:0-1973 GCA_964543915.1 uncultured Methylocystis sp.
ATAGCCGGCGTCAAGCGCGGCGAGCATTTGATCCATGGCGCGCGCCGGTTCGGCGCATTTCGCGTCCCCGACGATCCGGGCGGGCACGCCGGCGACCGTTTTGTTCGCGGGCACGGGATCGAGCACTACAGAGCCCGCGGCGATCATGGCGCAGCGTCCGATCTCGATATTGCCGAGTATTTTCGCGCCGGCGCCGATCAGCACGCCGCGTCCCACCTTCGGATGCCGGTCGCCGTGGCTGCGCCCCGTGCCGCCGAGCGTGACCCCATGAAGCATCGACACGTCGTCGTCGATCACGCTGGTCTCGCCGATCACGACGCCGGTGGCGTGGTCGATAAATACACCCTTGCCAATGCGCGCCGCGGGATGAATGTCGGTCTGGAAAATCTGCGAGGAGAGGCTCTGCAGCACGAGGGCGAAATCGCTGCGACCGTTGCGCCAGAGCCAATGGGCGAGGCGGTGCGCCTGCAGCGCATGGAAGCCCTTGAAATACCGCGCCGGCTCGATCAGCCGTGTGCAGGCGGGGTCTCGTTCGAGCACTGCGGCGATATCGGCGCGAAATGCCTCGGCGACGTCCGGATCTCGGGCCAGGCAGACATCAAACGCCTGCCGGATCGTGGCGTAGGGCGCTTCCGGTCGATCGAGACGTTGGGCGACGCGATGGCTGATCACCTCCCCCAGAGACCCCTGCGCGAGAATAGCCGGAAAAATGAAGCCGCCCAGCTCCGGCTCACGCCGAAGTATTGCCTCCGCCTCCAGCCGGAGACGCGTCAACAGCGGGTCGGACCCTGAAAAATCAACGATTTTCGCGCTCTGCGTATTCAGCTCCGCAGCCATGGAAGATCCCCCTCGCGGCTTCTATACGCGGTTTCCGCCAACGAATAATCCATGCAGGACGGTGGCGTCCTGCGCATCAAGGAAGCGGAGCCCCGCCTCCCTGTAGAGCCGGTCGCCGACGGTCCGGTTATGATCTCGGCCGGGGATATCTATAATCTCTACATCGCGAAAAAATTCAGCGAGCGGGTGCGGATCGCCGGCAACATCGTCGCGGCCGCCGACACAAATAAGCGTGGGCTGCGCGACCCGCCCGAGCAACTCGGGAGTCATGGGCTGGCGAAAACCGCGCGCACAGGCGGCGAGCGCGCGCAGATCGCTGCGCGTCGATTCCGCGAAGGCCCGGAAGATTTTCATCGTCGGCGGGCCAACATCTTCGATCCGCTCCGCCTCCATCGCCTGCGCAAGCCCGTCTGGCAGGCCTTGCTCCGCCAACATATGCCGGCCGACGCCGCCCAGTATGAGCGCCCTGACCCGCTCGGGCTCCGACACGGCCAGCACAATCGCGATACGCGCGCCCATCGAATATCCCATCACATCCGCCTGGGGGATTGATAGGCGATCAAGGAGCGCGGAGGCGTCTCCAGCCATTTTTTCGAGGCTGTATTGCGTTGGATCGTAAGGCCTGCCGGACTGGCCATGACCACGATTATCGAACGCCACGACCCTGCGGCCACTTTCGGTCAGTGTCCGGATCCATTGCGGGAACAGCCAGTTGACGGCATGGGTTGACCCGAAGCCGTGGATCAGAAGAACCGGTGCGCCTCGACCCGGACCGGACGGCGCATAGTCGACATAGGCGATTTCGACGCCATCCGAAATGAAAGTTTCCATGGTCGACGCCCGCATCTTGCGCGACGGTGAAAGACCGACCGCGCACCTGCTTATGACATAGTGACGTCGTCGCTATTGCCAACCGGCCGGCTTGCCGGTAAACGAGCCGAACTGTCCGCTGCGCCCGTTTGGGGCAATGTGGGCGGTCGGATTATGCGCCCGTAGCTCAGCTGGATAGAGCACCAGACTACGAATCTGGGGGTCAGAGGTTCGAATCCTTTCGGGCGCGCCATTAAAATCAACACGTTAGGCTGTTCGTGCCGTTCTAAAAATTGCTTTAGAACGGCGTTTAGAACGGTAAATTT
>CAZJAY010000359.1:0-1972 GCA_964543915.1 uncultured Methylocystis sp.
AAGGCGTCCGCGCGGTGTCGAATAATGTTTTCAAGGGTATGGGCGAGCCGCTCTACAATCTTCCGAATGTCGCCCGCGCGGTCGATATGATGCAGCACGGCGACGGGCTCGCCCTTTCGCGGCGGCGGATCACCGTGTCGACATCGGGCGTCGTGCCGGAAATCGCGCGGCTTGGCGACGCCTGTAGCCCGATGCTTGCGATCTCCCTGCACGCGGTACGCGACGATTTGCGCAATGAACTCGTGCCTCTGAACAAAAAATATCCGATCGCGGACCTGCTCGACGCCTGCCTCGCCTATCCCGGCGCAAGCAACGCGCGCCGGATCACCTTCGAATATGTGATGCTGAAAGGCGTCAATGACTCGCACGCCGAGGCGCGCGAACTCGTGCGGCTGCTGAAGGGCGTGCCGGCGAAGATCAATCTCATTCCCTTTAATCCGTGGCCTGGCGCGCCCTACGCCTGCTCCGACGCCGAGACCATCGAACGCTTTTCGGACATCGTCTTCAACGCCGGTTACGCCAGTCCGGTTCGCACGCCGCGCGGGCGCGATATTCTCGCCGCTTGCGGCCAGCTCAAAAGCGAAACCGAGAAACTCCGCGCGCGGGCGCGCCTTGCGGTCGGATAGAAAGGGGCGTCAGGGCGCGGTCGTCCCCGCCCCCCGCGCGCCCCGTGCGGCGAGAAAGGCAAGGACGCCGGAAACGACGACGTTCCAGTTCGCAAGAGTCAGGCCCAGAACCCGCAATCCGGGTTCGTCGCAGCGCACGACCTTCACCGTCTGCAATTGCTGCAGGAAATCGTCCATCGATTGCGCACGTGTCATCGCGCCAGAGCAATCGGACGGCCCGGCGAAAATTTTCCATTCGACTCCGGAATGATAGACGGAGAGCGCGGCGTCGGCCGCGAAGAAAACCGCGATAATCACCAGCGCGCCCCGCGCGAGCGCCGGCCTGCCGCATTGGGCCGCGAGGGCGGCGAGCGGCGCAAGTGCGAGCGCGGCGTAGTAGGGCAAGCGCTCCTTGTAGCAAAGCTCGCAGGGCTGATAGCCGAGCCATTGATAGGTCAAAGCGCCGCAAATTGTCGCCGCAGCCAGAACGAAGACAAGCGACGCCGCGCGGGTCGGCGTTACGCGGGCGGCTTCCTGTCCTGAAAGCATCTGGCGGGCTCAGAACATTTTCGCCGCAAGGGCGAAGCCCGCGACGACGATAACGGCAAGGGAGCCGATGAACAGGCCGAAGTGCCGCTCCAGCCGGTCGCGGATCGGATCTCCAAAGCGGTTGATTGCGCCCGCGAGGATGAAGAACCGCGCGCCCCGCGTGATCAGCGAGAGAAAGATAAACAGCGGGAAATTATAGGCCAGCAGACCCGAAACGATGGTGACGAGCTTGTAGGGAATGGGCGTGAGACCCTTCACAAGAATGAAAAGCGCACCCCACTCCGCGTAAAAGGCGCGCAACGCATCCATTTTGCTGGCGTAGCCATAAAGATTGATAAGCCATAGCCCGATTGTGTCGTAAAACAGCGCGCCGAAGGCGTAGCCGAGCGCGCCGCCGGCAACCGAGGCGATTGTGCAGACGGCGGCGTAGAACCAGGTTTTTTTCGGCTCCGCGAGGACCATTGGCACAAGAATCACATCGGGCGGCACCGGAAAAAAAGAGCTTTCGGCGAAAGAGATCGCCGCGAGCGCGAGCGTTGAATGCCGGCTCGCCGCGAGCGACATGGTCCAGTCGTATAATTTTTTCATGAAACCTCTGCACGGACGCCGGGACGCGGGCATTCCAACGATATAGGCGGAGGCGGTTAAAAGTTTAATGCCGCCTCGCGGGTTGACGCGAACCCCCGCCTCGATAATATCCGCCCGCCTGTCGATGCGCCAATGCGTAGACAGCGCCCCTGTGGCGGAATTGGTAGACGCGCTCGACTCAAAATCGAGTGCCGCAAGGCGTGCTGGTTCGACTCCGGCCAGGGGCACCA
>CAZJAY010000360.1:0-1965 GCA_964543915.1 uncultured Methylocystis sp.
CTGCACCAGCATGTTCTTGGCTTTTTTCTGGATCAGCGTCTGGGTGGCGAGCACATGCTCCACTTCGGAGGTGCCGATGCCATGCGCCAGCGCGCCGAAGGCGCCATGCGTTGAGGTATGGCTGTCGCCGCAGACAATGGTCATGCCCGGCAGGGTGAAGCCCTGTTCGGGACCGACGATATGCACGACGCCCTGCCGCCGGTCGTGCTCGTCGTAATATTCGACGCCGAAGTCTTTGGCGTTGATGGCGAGCTGTTCCACCTGCGCCTTGCTTTCCGGGTCTTCGATCGGCAGCGAACGGTCAGTCGACGGCACAGTGTGGTCCACGACGGCAAGCGTGCGCTGGGGCGCGCGCACCTTGCGGCCGGCCATGCGCAGCCCCTCGAAGGCCTGCGGGCTGGTGACCTCATGCACGAGATGGCGATCGATATAGAGCAGGCAGGCGCCGTCGTCCTGGCGATCGACGACATGGTCGTCGAAGATCTTGTCGTAAAGCGTGCGCGGCGCGCCCGTATTCGCGGTCATCGGCTGTTTCCCCTGAGCCTTTTCAGCGGCGTTTCACTTGAATTGCGGTTTTTCTAGCCGTAACGCAAGCGTCATGGAAGAGCGAACGCGCACCCGCCCGGCGGGCGTTTGAGATGAGCGGTTTCCCAACCGCCTTTCCCGCCGCTTTGACAGCGGCGCTCGCAGCGCGGCTGGAGGGGCGGGGGCGCGAGGCGTTGCGGGCGCGAGCCCGGACTCTGTCGGAAACCTATCGCGCGCGCCGCTCGACCCCTGCCGCCGGCCTGACCGAAGCCGATGCACTCGCCTATGCGCTCACCCGGATGCCGGCGACCTATGCAGCGCTGATCGCCGTCCTCGGGCGGCTGCACGTCGAGCAGCCGGATCTCACGCCGACGCGTTTGCTTGACGCCGGCTGCGGTCTCGGCGCGGCGACTTTCGCGGCGCAGGTCGTATGGCCCGCGCTCGCAACGGCGACGCTCGTCGACCGGAACCGGTTTTTCCTCGATTTCGCAGCGGCTCTGGCGGTCGAGTGCGGCCTGCCGTCGCCCGAATGCGTCGAGGCGGATCTCACGCGCCTGCCGCCAGACCCTGGCGTCCCGGCGGATCTCGTCGTGCTCGCCTATGCGCTGACGGAACTGGCCGACATCGAACTCCTGACGGCCGTCGAGGCGCTATGGGCGCGGACGGGGGATACGCTGGTTATCGTCGAGCCGGGCGCGCCGCGCGATTACGAACGGCTCATGAGGGCGCGGACGTGGCTTGTTTCCGCAGGCGGACGGGTCGTCGCGCCCTGTCCGCACGAACGGCCCTGTCCGCTGACGACGCCGGACTGGTGCCAATTCCCGGTTCGCCTGCCGCGCTCGCGCGAGCACAGGCTCCTGAAAGACGCCGATGTCCCCTATGAGGATGAAAAATTCGCTTTTCTGGTCGTTCGTCGGGCAGGCGAACCGGCTCCGGGTCGTCTGATTGCGCCGCCGCGCCCATGCACGGGCGGCGTCGCATACAAGATATGCAGAGCCAACGTAATAAAACAGGCAAACACAGCCCGACGGGATAAGGCTGAATATCACGCGATGCGAAAGAAAGACTGGGGCGATGCGCTCGACGCGCCCGCGGAGGAAAAACCATGAGCCGCCCGAGGGTTGCGCCCTATCTCACCGTCAGTCCGGCCGCCGGGGCGATCGCCTTTTACGTCAGCGTCTTCGGCGCGACGCAGCGGGCGCTGATGCCGTCGCTCGATGGGCTCCGGGTCGCCCATTGCGAGTTGTCGATCAATGGCGGTTCGGTGATGCTTTCGGATTTCTTCCCGGAATTCGGGCAGACGCGCATTCCGATCCCGGCGGATAATCCGACCGTTTCAGTCAGCCTCGAATATGACAAGGCGTCCGAGGTCGATGAAATCTGCACGCGCGCGGCCCAGTTCTGCGCGCGGATTGAAACGCAGCCGACCAACTCCTGTAG
>CAZJAY010000361.1:0-1962 GCA_964543915.1 uncultured Methylocystis sp.
GCATGCGATTACGACGATTATGCCAGGGCATCCGATCCAGATGTTCGAGCCTGGAGAAGACGATGCCGCAGCGGAAAAGCGCTAGTCCTCGGTCTTGAGCGACAACGGGCGCGGGGCCGGGGAATCGACGCGGGCGATTGTTGTCGGCCCGTATCTTTCGCGGGCTGCGGAGCAGTCCCGGGCCCCGCGGGCGCGTCTCGCGGAAGCCGTCGGGCTTGCGCAGGCGATCGACCTCGACCTTGCCGGCGAATTTCTCTCGCTGCTCGGCGAAGTGCGGCCGGCGACCTACCTCGGCAAAGGCAAGGTCGAAGAACTCGGGGTCTTCATCCGGGAGCACGATGTCGGCGTCGTCAGCATGGATTGCCAGCTGTCGCCCGTTCAGCAGCGTAATCTCGAAAAGGCGTGGAACGCCAAGGTCATCGACCGCACTGGCCTTATTCTCGAAATATTCGGCGAACGCGCGCGCACGAAGGAAGGGGCGCTTCAGGTTGAGCTTGCGCATCTCGCCTATCAGAAATCGCGGCTGGTTCGCTCATGGACCCACCTTGAGCGCCAGCGCGGCGGCTTTGGCTTTCTGGGCGGGCCAGGCGAAACCCAGATTGAAACCGATCGCCGCCTCATCGAAGAGCGCATGCGGCGCATCGAGCAGGACCTTGAGAAGGTCAAGCGCACGCGTGGTCTGCATCGCAAGACGCGTCGGGACGTTCCCTATCCCGTCGTCGCGCTG
Organism: uncultured Methylocystis sp.; assembly: GCA_964543915.1. Lineage (GTDB taxonomy): Bacteria > Pseudomonadota > Alphaproteobacteria > Rhizobiales > Beijerinckiaceae > Methylocystis. Next base: position 728 of record CAZJAY010000361.1, read on the forward strand.
GTCGGCTACACGAACGCCGGAAAATCGACGCTCTTCAATCGCCTGACCGCAGCCGACGTATTGGCGCGGGATATGCTGTTCGCGACACTCGATCCGACGCTGCGCCAGATCCGGCTGCCGCACGGGGGCAGGGCGCTGCTCTCGGATACGGTCGGCTTCATCTCCGAACTGCCAACCATGCTGGTGTCGGCTTTCCGCGCGACGCTCGAAGAAGTGACGCTTGCCGATGTCATTCTCCATATTCGCGACGTCGCCCATGAGGATTGGGAGGCGCAGGCCCGGGACGTCGCCGCGATCCTTGATGAACTCGGACTGAAAGGCGAGGCCGAAGGGCGGATCGTCGAGGTGTGGAACAAAATCGACGATGTCACGCCGGAGCGGCGCGAAGCGCTGGAAATCGCCGCGAGCGGTTTCGAGCCGAGCCGCCGCCCCGTGCTGACCTCGGCGATAACGGGCGAGGGCCTCGACGCGCTGCTCGATCGGATCGAAGGCGTCCTCGCGACGCGGCGCGTGGTCGTGCGTCTCGAACTGGCGCCTGCGGACGGGAAGGGTCTCGCATGGCTACACGCCCATACGGAAGTCCTTGCGCGCGAAACGCAGGCGGATGGCGGCGCGAGACTGACGGTGCGGGTTGCGCCGGAACGTCTCGACGATATCCGTCGACGCTTTCCGGCTTCGGAGGCGCGCGCGAAACAATGAATGCATGGCTCAGTCTGGCTATCGCAATCGTGGCCGAAGTCGCCGCCTCGACGGCGCTGCCGGCGACGCAGGGATTCCGGAACCCTGCGCCAACCCGTGTCGTCGTGATCGGATATGGCGCTGCCTTCTATTTTCTGTCGCGCGCGCTCGAAACCATTCCGCTTGGCGTCAGCTATGCGATCTGGTCGGGCGTCGGGCTCGTGCTGATTTCGCTCGGCGGCTGGATCCTGTATCGCCAGGCCCTGTCTCTCGCCGAAATCTTCGGGATTTGCCTGATCGTTGCAGGCGTCGTCGTTCTCAAGATCGCAGGCGGTCGCTGACGGAGTGGGGTTACGCCTCGAACAAATCGCCCGCCAGCAGACGCGCCGCCATCTTGATCAGCTCGGCCTCGGCCGCCGCTTTTAGCAGCGCAAGGGGTGGCCGGACGCTCACCGGGAAACCCGACAACCGCAATGCGATAGCGGCTTTCACAAGCGCGGCCTCGTCAACCGCGAGGCGGGCGCGGAAGGCGTTCCACACATCGAAGGCGGTCTGTG
>CAZJAY010000362.1:0-1955 GCA_964543915.1 uncultured Methylocystis sp.
GAGCGTGTTGCTGATGAGGGTAAACGTGCGCAGATTGGCTTTCAGCGTCGCGCCAACAGCCTCGGCGGCCTCGCGCCGTTTGTTTTCATCGGGGTCCTGCCTCCGGTTGAGGGTCGGTTCAATGGCGAGATCCTCGCCGCCGACCCTGAACCGCAGGGCGGCGATGGTCTCGTCGAACAAGCGGTTCCACGCCGCTGCGCCCGAAATGTATTTTTCGTGGAAAAGCTCCTCCAGACGATCTTCGAGTTCGTAGGGCTTTTCCCTTCGGATGTCCTCCAGCCACGGCCGCCAACGCGACAGCGGCGCTTCGTCGGCCGCCGCCATCAGCGTGGCGTCGTCGATCCGATTGAGTTCAAGCTGGAAAAACAGAAGCTGCGCAGAGGCGTTCGTAACCTTCTACTGAATGTCCCCGTAAAATTTTGCGCGGGCGGGGTCCGTGGTGTCGCCGCTGTAAAGCAGCCCGGCGAAAGACATCAGCCGGCCGAGAAGATCCTGCAACGCCTCATAGCGGGCCAGCGCTGCGCCGAGCGCGGCGCTCGCGTCCGGCTGCGCCGCCAGTCCGGCGAGCCGGCCGCGATAATCCTTACCGAACGTCGCGACATCCGCCTCGGCGCGCGCGAGATCCGCCGCAAGCTGCGGCGAGTCCACGCTTTCATAGAGGTCGGCGAGATTCCATTCCGGGAGCGCCGACGCGGCGGGCGCTGCGCTGCTGGCGGTCGAAAATGTCGGAAGATTCCGAAAACGCATGGGAGTCCATTCTGCTGGCGGAAGTGGGGGCCCGGCCGTCGGTCCGGCGCGCCCTGCGGGATCGCACTGAGGATATGGCCCAGGCAATGAGGCGATCAACCCGCGACGAGACGCCGCCGACCTGGATCGCGCGCCACGACGCTGGACGGGCATTAACGCGCCCTTTACCCTGTTTCGAAATGATACGACAGTTAATCCGCTACCCGGAGCGGCTGCGCGCCCGGACGTGAGGGAAAATGAATTCGGTCGTTCTGATCGTCGACGACGATCCGGTCCAGCGACGATTGCTGGAGTCGATGGTCCGGCGATTCGGCTATGCGGTCGAAACCGTTGAAGGCGGCGAAGCGGCGCTCGCGCGCATCCGGCAATCGGAGGCTCCGCCGGTCTCCCTGCTTGTCGTCGATCTGATGATGCCGGATCTCGATGGCATGGGCGTCCTGTCGCGCCTGCGCGCGGACCGCATCAATATTCCGGCGATCGTCCAGACGGCGCATGGCTCCATCGAAACCGTGATCGCCGCAATGCGCGCAGGCGCCCATGATTTCGTTGTGAAGCCGGTCGGCGCCGAACGGCTCCAGATATCGATCCGCAACGCGCTTTCCGCGCGCGCGCTGGCCGACGAAGTGCGTCACGCCGAGCGGAAGGCGCGGGGCGCGCTGACCTTCGCCGATATCGTTTCCCGCAGCGACGCCATGAAGCGCGTCATCCGCCTCGGCGAGCGCGCCGCCCATTCGTCGATCCCGGTCCTCATCGAGGGCGAATCGGGCGTGGGCAAGGAATTGATCGCCCGCGCCATCCAGGGCGGCTCGGACAGGCGCGGCAAACCCTTCGTGACCGTGAATTGCGGCGCGCTGCCCGCCAATCTCGTCGAATCGATTCTTTTCGGACATGAGAAAGGCGCCTTCACCGGCGCGACGGAAAAACATGTCGGAAAATTCGTCGAGGCCAATGGCGGCACGTTGTTTCTGGACGAGATCGGCGAATTGCCGCTGGAGACGCAAGTCAAACTGCTGCGCGCGCTTCAGGAAGGCGAAATTGACCCCGTTGGCGCGCGCCGCCCGCTTCGAGTCGATATCCGGCTGATCTCCGCCACGAATCGTAATTTGATCGAACTGGTCAAACGCGGCCAGTTCCGCGAGGATCTGTTCTACCGGCTCAATGTTTTTCCCATCGGCGTTCCGCCCCTTCGTGCGCGGCCGCAGGACATT
>CAZJAY010000363.1:0-1955 GCA_964543915.1 uncultured Methylocystis sp.
GACTAGATTCTGGCGTTTCTGGAGAAAGTTGTCGCATTCCTTGCCGCATGAGCGCGCGGTGCTGAGCGGCCCGGGTTGGCAAGACGGGCGCTGGCACCGACGTAGCGCAAGGCGCGGTTCTGGCGCGGCGCAGGTCAATATCCCGGCGGGTCGACGCCGGGGAAAGTAAAAACGAGGGTTTCCCGACATCATGATCAAAAAATATCTTGAGGATGATTTTGTCCTTGTCCCGGTCGCCTTTGGCCTCGGACTTATCCTGTCCGGGAGACTTCTGTTCGGCGTGATCGCAGCGTTAATTGGCGTCGCCGCCGCATTCCGGGACCGGTTCCGGGAGAAGGGGGCCTTGGCCTCGGTCCAGGGGTCGGCAAAAAGCGCGGCGGCGAGCGGCCAGCGGTCGGGCGAGCCGGAGCAGGTCCCGGCCGCGTCCGCGCGGGCGACCCTCGATGGCTGGTATTACGAGCGAAACGGAGAAGCCGCCGGCCCCTTGAAAGAGACGGAATTGCTGGCTCTTTTTCAATCGGGAAAAATCGGCCGGGAAACGGCCGTGTTTAACGCAGCGCTGGGCGAGCAGTGGCTTGTTTTTTCCCAGACCCACCTTGCCGGCGGCGCCCGCGTCCAACCGTCCGTCGCCGAAAAAAACCCACTTCGGTAAAGCACACCGGCCGGAAAAAGGCTGCGGCGCCTGAATGGCCACGGTTATGGAGCGGCGAGATCAGGAAAATCCCGCCGCCCGCATTATGACCATCAATGATGATGGTGATGGTGGTGATGGTGGTGATGGTGATGATGATGGTGGTGAGCGGCCTCGACGGGCGCGGCAGGAGCGGCCGCCGGCGTCGATGACTGACCCGTGACCGAATCCAGAACGCCGGTCACGGTCTTGCCGGCTCCGGTCGCAACATTGTCCACGACGCCGCCGGCGCCCGACACCACGTCGCCGACCTTGGCGCCCGCCGCCGAAACCGGATTCTGCGCCAACGCAAACTGCGGCGCGACGAAGGCGGCGACCGCCACGGCAACGAAAGTCAGTTTATTCATGAATCCTCTCTCTTTCTGCGCGTCCAGACCAAAATCGGACGTGACGGAAACTAGTCCGGCGACCCCGCAAAGTCCACTTTACCCCCGGCACATAGCCCGCATGCCGGGTTTTTCACCATGTTTTCTATGGGTCTTCTGGCGCATTGGGGTGCAGCGCGCGTATGCGCGTTAACCATTGTGGCAGTGATTCGTCGCGCAAATCGCTCTATCATGCTCTCCCGCACCCCGATCGGCGTGGCGGCGCCGCGCTGTCCTCCAGGCAAGAGACGCAACCAATGGATCTCCCGGGATCAAAACGAAATCTGGTCGTATGGATTGGCGCCCTCGCGCTTGTTCTGACGGCCGACGTCACCCGCGCGGCGCCGTTCAGCGCCTTTAACTGCGAACGCCGGGAGGGCGCGGGCCATGCCGGAGACCTCAACTGGTCGACGAATAATTACAGTGGCTTTAAGTGGATTTCCTGTGTGGTCGATGCGCCGCAGGCATATATCGAGTCGGTGAAGCTCAACAGAGGCAACTGCGCAATTCTTGACAGGGGCTTCATCGATCATACGTTTCGACAAGGTGAGCGTCTGGAAATCAGTCACGCCTGCCTAAACCCTGTCGTCATCGAAATCACCGCGAACGGACGCACCTCCGTCATCCATTTGAAATAGACGATGGCTTTTCGTCATAGCCCGACGCTTTCCTGGCACGGGGCAGACGCGATCGTCATCGGCGATCGCGAAACGGGAGCAAGGCGCGATGCCGTTTCGGAATCTGTTTTCTCTTCGCATGCTGACATTGCTGACCGTCGGCGTTTCGGCGATCGGGCTCGCGGCGTCGTCCGGCGGCGCCCTGTCCGGAGGCCCTCTCGTCGCATTCGTCATTCTTGCCGCGCTGACGGCGCTGGGCATTTACGATCTGCTGCAACGCGA
>CAZJAY010000364.1:0-1947 GCA_964543915.1 uncultured Methylocystis sp.
TTGATGAGGTTATGGACCTCGCGCTTGTAGCGCTTGTTGGTGTCGAGGAACGAGCCGTCTGGTGCCGGGCTATGAAGCGCCGGTTCTGCTCGCCTATTCGTCGCGCAACCGTTCGGCTTCCTGCCGCATTCCTTTCGTCACCAGCCCGAAAGCGAAGCGCATCGAAGTCCGCTTCCCCGACCCGACGGCGAACCCCTATCTGGCTTTCGCCGCCATGCTGATGGCCGGCCTCGACGGCATCAAGAACAAGATCGATCCGGGCGCGCCGGCCGACAAGGATCTTTACGATCTTCCGCCGGAAGAGCTTAAGGCCATCCCGACGGTCTGCGGTTCGTTGCGCGAGGCGCTCGACGCGCTGCGCGCCGACCACGCCTATCTTATGGAAGGCGGCGTGTTCTCTGAGGACTTCATCCATTCGTGGATCGACCTGAAGCACCAGGAGCTGATGCGCTACGAAATGACGCCGCATCCGGTCGAATTCGACATGTACTACTCATACTGATCGACCGGACACGCCCCGTCGGCGACGACGGTGGAACTTCGGAACCCGGAAGCGCAAGCGCTTCCGGGTTTCTTTTTTTCCGGGCGCGTATCAATAAATTGGATAGGTCGCGCAGAGGGCCCGCACACCGGCCCTCACATCGGAGATTTCACGCTCGTCCATCGGTGCGCGCAGCACGCGCGCAATCCAATGACCAATCTGTTCGAACGCATCGACGCCGAAACCGCGCGCGGTTCCGGCGTTGCTCGACAGACGCAGGCCCGAGGGCGCCTCGGGCGGCGCCGGGTCAAAGGGAATGAGGTTTTTGTTCACGGCGAGACCGGCGCGCTCCAGCGCCCTGGCCGCGACGTCGCCGCGAATCCCAAGCGCCGTAAGGTCGACGAGCATAAGCGTCGTGTCCGTGCCGCCCGAAACGATACGCGCGCCGGCGCCCGCCAATGTTTGCGCCATGACCAGCGCATTCGCCAGCGCCGCGCGCTGATAGGCGACGAATTCGGGACGCAACGCCTCGCCGAGACAGGCGGCCTTGCCGGCGACCGCATGTAGCATCACCGAGCCCTGCACGCCGGGAAAAACCCCCGCATTGATGCGCCCTGCGAGCGCCGGATCGTTCCAGAGGATCATGCCGCCACGCGCGCCGCGCAGCGATTTATAGGTTGTCGTCGTCACCACATGGGCGTGCGGCAGCGGATCGGGATAGAGGCGCGCCGCGACGAGGCCCGCGAAATGCGCCATGTCGACGAGAAGCGTGGCGCCGACTTCGTCGGCGATGGCGCGAAACGCCGCGAAATCGAGCGCGCGCGGATAGGCCGATCCGCCTGCGACGATCATCCGGGGGCGGGTTTGGCGCGCGCGTTCCCGAACGTCGTCGTAATCGATGCGCTCGGTCATTCGGTCGACGCCATAGGAGACGATCCGATAGTCCCGCCCCGTCAGGGTCGCCGGATGGCCGTGGCTGATATGGCCGCCGGCGGCGACGTCCATCGACAGGATCGTATCGCCCGGCTTCAGCAACCCGAGAAACACGCCGGCGTTGGCGTTGGAGCCGGAATGGGGCTGAACGTTCACGAAGCGGCAACCAAAAAGCCGCCGCGCGCGATCGATAGCGAGCGCCTCGATAGCGTCTGCGAATTCCGCGCCGCCGTAGTAGCGCTGATAGGCCGGGCCCTCCACGGTTTTATTGGTCAGGACCGATCCCTGCGCCTCCAGCACGCAACGGGAGACGATATTTTCCGAGGCGATCAGCTCGATCCCGTCCCGCTGGCGGCGCAATTCGCCGTCAATGGCGGCGGCAAGCTCGGGGTCGGCGGAAAGCCCCTCGGAGAAATAGCCTGCATGCAACGGATTCAAGGCGCGCGCCTCCCTCGACAGCCGCCGCCGTCCCCTGCCCGGCGGCCGGAAAGTCTTTCATCTTTCGGGGAACATGCTCTAATAAAAGCCCCATG
>CAZJAY010000365.1:0-1944 GCA_964543915.1 uncultured Methylocystis sp.
TGCAAAGCCTCGATCTCGATGGGGACATCGTCATGCGGCGGATCCCAGCAATCGATTGCATCGAGGCGAATGACAAGGTCGACGGCTTCGCCGGAGTCGGAATCCGGCGGGGCAATCTCGATCGTGAGCGTCCGACCGCCCCGCCGAATCCGGATGGCCGCCTCAAGAAGTTCAACATCGATCGGACCATCGCCGCGCGCCAAGCTCATGCCTCCTGTTCGCCAAACAACCCCGCATGGAGCGCCGCCTTCCGCATCAACGTCGGCAAACCGGCGCAAGCGAGCATATCGCAGGAAACCCAGCGCGCCCCGGGCGGCGGCGCCGCGCGCGGTCCGACCCGGGCCATCAGAACCTGCGCGCCAAGCGCGAAATGGGTAAAAACATGCGCGATTTCGCCCTCCAGCGCCCGCCATTGGGCGGGACGCGGCGCGAACTCCAGCCAGTCCCCGGGGGCCACGTCACGCGTCAGCGGCGTGCTCGGAAAGACCAGCATCCCGCCGAAAAGGCCCTTTTCGGGCGCACGGACGAGAAGCGTGGCCGCGCCGCGCCGACAAATGAAAATCGCCGCGCGACGGCGCGGTTTTTCGGGCTTCGGGGCCTTGATCGGATAGCGTTCCGGCGCGCCCTCGCGCGCGGCGGCGCAGAAGCACGCGAGGGGACAGATCCCGCAGCGCGGCGCGCGCGGCGTGCAGACCCCGGAGCCGAGATCCATCAGCGCCTGGACGAAGTCGCCGGCGCGAGAGGCCGGCGCGAGAGGCGTCATTTTCTCGCGTATCGCCCGCTTCAGGCGCGGTGCCGGCGTTCCGATGGCGAAAAGCCGCGCGGCGACGCGCTCCACATTGCCATCCACCGCGACGCAGGGCGTGTCGAAGGCGATCGCCGCAATCGCCGCCGCCGTGTAGGGGCCGACGCCGGGCAGGTCCAGCAACGCCGCCTCCGTATCGGGAAAGCGGCCGCCATGCGTTTCGACGACGACCCGGGCGCAGGCGACGAGATTGCGCGCGCGGGCGTAGTAGCCGAGGCCAGCCCATTCCGCGAGGACATCCTCCGTCGGAGCAGCCGCAAGGGCGCCGACATCCGGCCAGCGGGCGAGAAAGCGCCGGTAATAGCCGTCCACGGTCGCGACCGTCGTCTGCTGCAGCATGATTTCGGACAGCCAGACGGCGTAAGGGTCGGGCTTTACGCCAGGCGCTGCGCGCCAGGGGAGCGCGCGCCGGTTGGCGTCGTACCAGGCAAGCAACAGATCGGCGACGTCGCTTGCCCGGCGCCGCTTGCGGATGGCGTCCGTCATGGGTTCCGGCTCCTCGCGGCGCATCAGATTTGACGCCGTTGTCCGGCGCGCGCATCTTCCGAGCGCGTCTCAAGCGCTAGCAGGCCGCGACGCAAGGCGGCAAGAGGCCGGAGCGGCGACGCGGAACCGGATCGTGACGGAAAGACGAGGACGATGCAGACGCCGGGGCGACGCCGCACGCGCGCCAGACCGATTGCCGATTTCCTGCGCAGCCAGATCGATCCGCTGGTCGCAAAGCAGGGTTTTGGCGAGGCTGCGCTGATCCTGCGCTGGCGCGAAATCGCCGGCGAGCGGATCGCCGCGCTCTGCGCCCCCGAACGCCTGAAACGTCCGCCGCGCGCCGCCCGCAGCGCAGGCCCGGGCGGGAAACCCGCAAAAGCGGGCGCAGCGCCAGACGCCGCCGAGGCCGCGCAATTGATCCTGCGAGTCGAGCCCGGCTTCGGTCTCGAAGTTCAATATGCGATCCCGCTGCTGATCGAACGGATCAACGCCTTTCTCGGCTGGCGCTGCGTTTCGCGCATCGCGATCCGGCAGGCGCCGCTCGCCGCCATGCGGGACGCCGCTGCCCGCGCCGCGCCCCGGTTCGCGCCGGCCGATCCGGCGGCGCGGGCGCGGGCGGAACCGATTACCGCTTCCCTCCCCGCCGCGCCGCT
>CAZJAY010000366.1:0-1936 GCA_964543915.1 uncultured Methylocystis sp.
CAAACACCCGCCCCATCTGCTCTGCCCACGGCAGACTGGCAGCCTTGGCCAGTTCTTTGACGGTGATCGACGGCGGCGCCCGCCAAAGCAGTAAGCGTTTGAGAACATCGGGCGAGAGATATGCAAGGCGTATGATACGGCTAACAAACCGGTCCGAGATCTTTTCCGCCGCGGCGATGTCCTGAATGGTCGCGACCTCCCCATTCTCAAGACGCCGCCGCCATGCCCACGCGCGCCCAACGGCGCGCAGAATATGCGGGTCCTGCGATCGGGCTTGAAAGCCGGAGTCGACATCAGGCGGCAGGATTTTAGGCCTCCCGTTGCGTTTACGAAACGCCAACGGGATGAAAACGCGAATGCCTTCTTCGGCGTCGTTCACGCGGCGGCCTCCTGACGGGTGTTGGCGGAAAGGTCCCGAACGAGATGGGCGAGGCCATTGTTGCGCAAGTCGACCGCGATGCCGGCCGGTCCCACGGTGACCCTGTTGACCAGCAATCTGACGATCCGCGCCTGCTCCGCCGGGAACAGCGCCTCCCACATCCCGTTGAAGCGGCGCAGGGCGTCGACGATCGCGGCCTCGTCCCCACCGGCGCCGTCCTGCGCATAGTTGGCCACCACCCGCGCCGCGACCTCCGGCGCGCCGATCAGACGGCGCAGCTCCGCGATCACGGCCCCTTCCACCACCGCTGCCGACAGGCGCGACGGCCCCGCATTCTCCGCGATCATGCGATTACGCATCAGGTCCATCGAGGTGTAGTAGTGATAAAGTTTGTCGCCCTTTCGGGTGTAGGTCGGCGTCATCGCCGCGCCAGTCGATGTGAAGATCAATCCCTTGAGCAGCGCCTCTGAGGTGTTCCGGTTCGCGGCCCGCCGCTCGCGCGGGCTCACCTTCAGAATGCCGTGAACGCGCTCCCAGAGTTCTTGTGTGATAATGGCGTCGTGTTCGCCGGGATATGACGTGCCCTTGTGCACCGCCTCACCAAGATAGACGCGGTTATTGATCAGCTTGTAAATAAATCCTTTGTCTATACGCTTGCCACGCTTATTGATGAGTCCTTCGGATTGAACCGCGCGCGCCAACGTTGACGCAGATCCCAGCGCAGCGAAACGCTCGAAGATCATTCGTACTGTTTTTGCTTCGGGCTCGTTGATGACGAGCTTACGATCTTTCACATCATAGCCCATTGGCACGAAGCCGCCCATCCACATTCCACGCTTACGCGACGCGGCGAATTTGTCACGAATGCGCTCGCCGATTACCTCGCGTTCGAATTGCGCGAAGCTCAAAAGGATGTTGAGCGTCAGCCGTCCCATGGATGTCGTCGTGTTGAATGACTGGGTGACGGATACGAACGTCACATTATTGCGATCAAATACCTCGACCAGCTTCGCGAAATCCATGAGCGAGCGGCTGAGGCGATCGATCTTGTAAACGACGATTACATCGACAAGCCCGGCCTCGACATCGCTCAGCAGCTGTTTCAGTCCCGGACGGTCCAGCGTGCCACCGGAGAAGCCGCCGTCGTCATAGCGATCGCGGAGGGCGACCCAGCCCTCCGGCTTCTGACTCGCGACATAGTCTTCACACGCCTCGCGCTGGGCGTCGAGGGAGCTGAACTCCATGTCGAGGCAGCCTTCAGCGCGGCTGAAAGCATGCGCTGCGCGCCCTCTCTCGCAATTTCCGTCAGCGGGTCCAAAACGGCGTGAGACTGGCGAAGAGAGATGATCGTGCTATCGTCCTTCATAGGCGTATCGCTCCATTGGAGGTTCTGGCAGGCTTCAGCACCCGCCACGATACGCCGCCTTCTCAGGCCCCATCACCCATTTTCAGCCATAGCTCCTGGAAGTGCGCGATCAACGCACGAAAACCCCGTTGTTTCCGAACACTCTGCTCCTAAGTATCAAATTTGTCCCAAACCATCTGACGACGGACACT
>CAZJAY010000367.1:0-1933 GCA_964543915.1 uncultured Methylocystis sp.
GCGGCCGACAGTTTTCGCAGCCTCTCGACCGCGCTTGAAGTTCTCAACGCGACCGACAACAGCGCCGCGCCGTGGACGAGGGGCCTGCGCACCGGCGACACATCGAGCGCGCAACGCGTCGCCCAGGGGAAGCGCCCGCCCAATGTTCTGATTACGACGCCGGAAAGTCTGTGCCTAATGTTGTCGCGCGAAGACGCGGCCACGTTTTTTTCCCATCTGCGCTGCGTGGTGGTTGACGAGTGGCACGAACTCTTCGGCTCGAAACGCGGCGTACAGACGCAACTCGCGCTTGCGCGGCTGCGACGTTGGCGACCGGGCCTTATGACCTGGGGCATGTCTGCCACGCTGGGGAATACCGAAATGGCGATGCGCGCTTTGCTGGGTCCACGCATCGCAGCCGATGGCGCGCTCGTCGCGGCCCGTCTTGATAAGCCGCTGATCGTCGATACGCTGCTGCCAGATGCGGATGAACGTTTTCCATGGGCGGGACATCTTGGCCTGAAGATGGCGCCGAAGGTCATCGACGAATTCGACGGCTGCGCCAACGCGCTGCTTTTCGTCAATACGCGGGCGCAGGCCGAGCTCTGGCATCAGAAACTCGTCGCGCTGCGGCCGGACTGGGCGGCGCGTATCGGCCTGCATCACGGATCGCTTGCACCGGAAGCGCGCGAGGCCGTCGAACGTGGACTCAAGGAGGGCCGTCTGAAAGCGGTGGTCTGCACGTCGAGTCTCGATCTTGGCGTCGATTTTCTGCCTGTCGAACGGGTGCTGCAGATCGGTTCGCCCAAAGGGATTGCGCGTCTGCTGCAACGCGCCGGCCGAAGCGGTCATGCGCCGGGTCGCGCTTCACGCGTCACACTCGTCCCGAGCCACAGTCTCGAACTCGTCGAATCCCGCGCGGCGCAGCTTGCGATCGCCCGAGGCTGCGTTGAGGGTCGCGCGGGGCCAGATGCGCCGCTTGACGTGCTGGCGCAGCATCTCGTGACAGTGGCGCTCGGCGGCGGCTTCGTCGCCGCAGATCTCCTCGAAGAAGTGCGCGACACGATCGCCTATGAAAATTTGACGGACGAAAGCTGGCGCTGGTGTCTGGATTTCGTGCGTCAGGGCGGTCCCAGCGTAGACGCCTATCCCGATTATCGTCGCGCGACGCCGGATGCGGCCGGCGTATGGCGCGTCAGCGACAAACGCCTCGCCACGCGCCACAGGATGAATATCGGCGCCATCGTCAGCGATGCGGGCGTCATGGTGCAATATGGCCCGGCGCCGCGCGGCCCGAAGCTTGGAGCCGTCGAAGAGAGTTTCATCGCGCGCCTCAAGCCCGGAGATCGCTTCTGGTTTGCGGGACGGCTTCTGGAGCTTGTGGCGGTTCGCGACCTCACCGCTTTCGTCAGGCGGGGCTATGGGGCCGCCGGAACGCCGCGCTGGGCCGGCGGTCGTATGCCGCTCTCAACGACATTGGCGCAGCATGTTGTTGAGGCGCTCGGCGAGGCCGCGAAAGGTCGTTTCGATGGTCCGGAGATGCAGGCTGCGAAGCCGATGCTGGAGTTGCAGGCGAGATGGTCGGCGCTTCCGGGTCCCGGCCGACTGGTCGTCGAGACGCTGCGCTCCCGCGAAGGCTGGCATCTGTTCGTATACCCCTTCGCCGGCCGCAGCGTTCATCTGGGCCTCGCCAGTCTGCTGGCGTGGCGCGCCGCGCAAAATGCGGCAGGCACCTTCTCCATCGCCGTCAATGATTATGGCTTCGAACTGCTGAGCGGCGCGCCGCGCGACTGGGCGCTTGAGGCGCCGCTTCTGATCGCCGCCCACGGATCGCGCGATGCGCTTGCCGGGGAAATTCTCGAAAGCCTGAATGCAAGCGAAATGGCGCGTCGCCGTTTTCGGGATTTCGCCCGGATCGCGGGGATTGTCGTTAAATCGGTTCCGGTGGCCAGAC
>CAZJAY010000368.1:0-445 GCA_964543915.1 uncultured Methylocystis sp.
AGCGCCTTGTCGGCGAGCAGCGGCGGCGCGCCGTAGATGATTGTCGACGCCGTTTCGAGGACAATGCCATTCTGCAACGCCCAGGCGCGCAACATGTGCCAGCTTTTGTCCATCGGGCCGCCGGCGACGCCGATTTTCCGGCCGGCAAGATCCTGCACGCGCCGAATGGCGGGGTCGCGGGTCATCACGGCGCCGACCCCGGTCGAGTAGGGGTCGAAGGCGAGTTTCGCCCCCTGCGCGCGCGCGCGCGAAACCCAGAGCCAGTCCGAAACCACAATGTCGGCGCTTCCGCCCTGAATTGCGATCTTGCCCGCCTCGGGCGCCGCCAGTTCTGTCACGTCCAGCGACAGATTCGCGGCGCGGTCGAGACCGAAGGCGCGGATGACGGCGATTTCCCAGCTTGCGGTTCCGGTTTTCTGCAGGGCGAGGCGCAGGACGTCCGCCG
>CAZJAY010000368.1:455-1933 GCA_964543915.1 uncultured Methylocystis sp.
GCCGAGGCAGGCGTAGCGAGCATCCGGAGCGTGGCGAACGCCAGCAGGGAGCGGCAGGGGCGAAGCGTCATTCTTTCTCTCGATAAAGCACGGTTGCTCATAGCCGGCGGGGACCTTCGCGTCATCCGCGATCCACAGGCAAATGGGGTCGCGCGCACGCTTTTTCGAATCGCGCTAATATCTGCCCATGGCTTCGAAACCCGATCTTTTTGGCGGTGCGCCCCGCAAGGCGCCCGCACCCAAATCCGCCGCGATAAGCGGTCCGGTCGAATATTCCGCCGCCTCCATTGAGGTGCTTGAGGGCCTGGAGCCGGTACGCCGGCGGCCAGGCATGTATATCGGCGGCACCGATGAAACGGCTATGCACCACCTCTTCGCCGAGGTGCTCGACAACGCCATGGACGAAGCAGTTGCGGGACACGCCACCTTTATCGAGGTGACGCTTGAACCGGAGGGCTGGCTGACTGTCGTCGATAACGGACGCGGGATTCCGGTCGATCCGCAGCCAAAGTTTCCAAAAAAATCGGCGCTTGAAGTCGTCATGACGACGCTTCACGCCGGCGGCAAATTCGATTCTGGCGCCTATCAGACGTCAGGCGGTCTTCATGGCGTCGGCGTCTCGGTCGTCAATGCGCTCTCGGAAAAGCTTGAGGTTGAGGTGGCGACGGGCGGCCAACTCTATCGTCAGGAATTTTCGCGCGGACTGCCATTGGGCGGGTTGAAGCCGCTTGGCCGCATCGCCAATCGCCGCGGCACCAAGGTCCGCTTTCAGCCCGATCGGCAGATTTTCGGCGCGCAGGCGCATTGGAAGCCGGCGCGGTTGTTCCGCATGGCGCGATCCAAGGCCTATCTTTTCGGCGGCGTCGAAATCCGCTGGCGCTGCGACCCCGCGCTGCTCGACGCCGGCGCCGATACGCCGGCCGAGGCGATCCTGCGTTTCCCCGGCGGCCTCAAGGATTACCTCGCGCGCGAGATTCACGGCAAGGACGCCGTCACGGATCAGCCCTTCGTCGGCAAGGTGTCGCGCGAGGGCGGTCATGGCGCGCTGGAATGGGCGGTCGCGTGGCTCACCGACGAGGACGGTTTTGTCCACTCCTATTGCAATACAATCCCGACGCCGGACGGCGGCACCCATGAGGCGGGTTTTCGCTCGGCGCTCACCCGGGCGCTCAAAGATCATGCGGAGCGTGTCGGTCAGACAAAGCGCGCGAAGGACGTGACCGCCGACGATCTGATGGGGCAGTCGGCGGCCATGATCTCCGTCTTCATCCGTGAGCCGGAGTTTCAGGGCCAGAACAAGAGCCGGCTGATGACCGTCGAGGCGTCGCGTATCGTGGAGAGCACGGTGCGCGACGCATTCGACCATTGGCTCGCGGGCGCCCCGTCGCAGGCGAACAAACTGCTCGACTTCGCCGTCGAGCGCGCCGAGTAGCGGGTACGACGTCGCGCCGAGAAGGATGTCGCCCGTACGACAGCGA
>CAZJAY010000369.1:0-1929 GCA_964543915.1 uncultured Methylocystis sp.
CTGGAGCTTCTGGATGCGCCGGCGGGCCGGGTGGCATGTGTCCGGATGCTGCAGCCGATTGCCGACGAGAGCGGATCGTCGGAAAGTCGCGAGCATCGGGTGATCGCCTGACGTTCTGTTGAAAGGTGTAAAGGTCTGGCTATGGCGAGCGATATTTTGATTGTCGATGACGAGGCGGATATCCGCGAACTCGTCGCGGGTAGTCTGGGCGATGAAGGCCATGGCACCCGGACGGAGAAAGACGCCGACGAGGCGCTGGCCGCTATCGCCGCGCGCCGACCGCACCTCGTCTTTCTCGACATCTGGTTGCAGGGATCGCGGCTCGACGGCCTCCAGGTGCTCGAAGAAATCCAGAAACAACACAAGGGCTTGCCCATCGTCATGATTTCCGGCCACGGAAATATCGAGACCGCCGTCAGTTCGATCAAAATCGGCGCCTATGACTTTATCGAAAAGCCCTTCAAATCCGATCGTCTCGTTCTCGTCGCCGAACGCGCCCTCGAAGCCTATCAGCTGCGGCGGGAGCTATCCGCTCTGCGGCAACGCGCCGGCGCCTTCGACCGGATCGTGGGCGCGTCGCCCGCCGCCAATCAGCTCCAGCAGCTGATCGGCCGGGTTGCGCCGGTGAACTCGCGGGTGATGATCACGGGCGCGCCCGGCACCGGAAAAGAACTCGCGGCGCGTTGCATCCATGAAGCGTCAGGTCGGGCTGGCGGTCCTTTCGTCGTCATCAATTCGGCCACCATTACGCCCGAAAACATGGAGATCGAACTTTTCGGGCAGGAAGCCGGCCCGGATAGTCCGCGAAAGGTCGGCGCGCTCGAGGAAGCGCATGGCGGCACGCTATTCCTCGACGAGATCTCGGATATGCCGCTGGATACCCAGGCCAAGATCCTGCGCGTGCTCGTCGATCAATCCTTTCAGCGGGTCGGCGGCTCCCAAAAGGTGCAGGTAGACGTCCGGATCATTTCCTCATCGGCCCGCGATCTCGCCTATGCGATCGAGGAAGGGACGCTTCGCGAGGATCTCTTTCATCGTCTCGCCGTTGTCCCGATCCGGGTGCCGTCGCTTGCAGAGCGCCGCGAGGACATCCCCGCGCTCATCACCTATTTCATGGACAATATGTCGGCAGCGTCCGGCATGCCGCGCCGGCAGATTTCCGACGATGCGCTTGCCGTGCTCCAGCTGCATGATTGGCCGGGCAATATCCGTCAGCTGAAGAACAATGTCGAGCGTCTGATGATTCTCACGGCGAGCGAGCCGGGCGCCACAATCACGGCGGAAATGCTGCCAGCCGATGTCGGCGAACTCGTGCCCGCCACGCCGGCCGGCGTGCGCGGCGAGAAGCTGATGAGCCTTCCGCTGAGGGAGGCGCGGGAAGTTTTCGAACGCGAATATCTGATCGCCCAGCTTAACCGTTTTTCCAATAATATTTCGCGAACAGCGGAATTCATCGGGATGGAGCGGTCAGCCCTGCATCGAAAACTTAAATCTCTGTCTGTAGAGTCTTAAAAACAAATACTTAAAACATGATCCTCTTGTATAAGATTAATTAATCGAAAGGGTCGTTTCGGGCGTAGCCCGGCCATCACGGCGCAGCTGCTGCGCTGGATGTCTTGCGCTTCGCCATTTGAAAGGTTCTAATAAAGCCGGAAGGCGAAATTTCCAGAAAAGTTTCATCCCAGGGAGGGGGGCGGCGCCAAAACCGCTCGGCTCAAAAAAAACGAGAACAGGATAGCCGATGACGTCGGAACGGATGCAAAATCTTCAGGACACATTTCTCAATTTCGTGAGAAAAAACAAAGTTCCGTTGACGATTTTTCTCGTCAATGGGGTGAAGTTGCAGGGGATCGTCACCTGGTTCGATAATTTCTTCCTGCTTCTGCGACGGGACGGACTCTCGCAGCTCGTCTACAAGCATGCGATTTC
>CAZJAY010000370.1:0-1919 GCA_964543915.1 uncultured Methylocystis sp.
GATCGCCGGCGAAAAGCGCCGCCTCGTCGCCGCCCGTGCCGGAGCGCACTTCGAGTATGACGCCTTTTTCGTCCGCTTCGTATTTGGGCAGCAGCGCGAGGCGCAACGCGTTTTCCGTCGCGGCGCAATTTTCCCGCGCGACCGGAATTTCGCTCTCCGCAAGCGTCCGCATGCCGGCGTCGAGCGCAGGGTCGTCGATCATGGCGGCAAGATCGTCTGCCTCGCGGCGGGCGGCGCGCCAGGCGACGATCGCGGCGACGACGTCGTCGAGACCCGCACGCTCGCGCGAGAGGGCGACGAAGCTCTGGCCGTCGGCGCCGGCGGAGAGCTTTTCGCCGATTTCCTCATAACGGCGCAGGATGAGATCAAGCTTGTCTTCAGCGAACATGTGCGGAGCGGTTGGCGGTGGAAAGGAGAATGAACGACGCAGGGCGTCGCTAGATCGGGATGTCGTTGGCCAGCGCGAAGTCGCGCAGTTTTTCGCGGATCGACGGGGCGCCGTCGTTTGTTGCGAGCAGGTTGGCCAGAAAATCCTGCGCGCGCGCGAGGTCCACGCCGAGGATCATCGATTTGACCGGACCGATTGCGGAGGGCGACATCGACAAGGAACGATAGCCCAGCGCGATCAGCGCCAGCGCTTCAAGCGGCCGGCCGCCCATTTCGCCGCACAGCGCTACGGGCGTTTCTGCGCGACGGCCTGCTTCCGCGATACGCTCCAGCGCGCGCAACACGGGCGGGGAGAGATTGTCATAGCGTTTCGAGACGCGCGTATTGTCGCGATCCGCCGCATACATGTATTGAACGAGATCGTTCGAGCCGACAGAGAGAAAATCCGCGCGTTCGGCGATGAGGTCGATTTCCCAGAGTAACGACGGCACCTCCACCATCGCGCCGAGCTCCAGATGGGCCGGCGGCGGGTAATCGTGACGATGGAGATGATCCAGTTCGCGCAGCGCGATCTCGCGGGCGGCTTCGTATTCCGCGACATTGGCGATCATCGGGAACATGATGCGCAGACGGCGGCCGCCGCCCGCTTTCAGCATGGCGCGCAGTTGCATCCGCAAAAGTCCGGGCCTGTCGAGGCCGATCCGGATCGCGCGCCAGCCAAGCGCCGGATTCTCCTCGTCGATCTTCGCCATATAGGGGAGGATCTTGTCGGAGCCGATGTCGAGCGTGCGAAAGGTCACGGTGCGATCGGGGGCCGCGTCGAGCACGGCCTTGTAGAAGCCCTGCTGCTCGTCCATCCGCGGGAAACGCGGCGCGAGCATGAATTGCAGCTCGGTGCGAAACAGGCCGATGGACGCCGCGCCGGTCTCGGCGAGATGCGGCATATCGATGGTGAGGCCCGCATTCATATGCAGCGCGATCTCGACGCCGTCGCGGGTGACAGCCGGCACGCTGCGAAGCCGCGCATATTGTTCCTGCCGGCGCGCCCGCAAGCGCGCCTTTTCGGCGTAGGCGCTCTGGACGTCGGGCGGCGGCCGCACATGGACTTCGCCGGTGGAGCCGTCGACGATGATCGGATCGCCGGTTTCGACGACGTCGATGATCCCCGGAACGAGGCCGACGGCCGCGACGCCGAGCGCACGGGCGACAATGGCGACGTGGCTCGTTGCGCCGCCCTCCTCGAGGACGAGGCCACGCAGACGTTTCGGATCGTAATCGAGCAACGCCGCCGGGCCCATGTTGCGGGCCACGATGATGGCGTTCTCCGGCACGCTCTCGTGGTCGGCGACATAGCTCTGGCCGGTGAGCTGGTGCAGCAAACGGTTCGCGATATCGTCGAGATCGTGCAGCCGGTCGCGCAGATAGGGATCCGTCTGGCGCTGCATCCGGGCGCGCGCGTCGTTCTGCACGCGCTCGACGGCGGCTTCCGCGGTCAGACCCGTCTGCACCGCCTCCCGCAGGCGGCGCACCCA
>CAZJAY010000371.1:0-1916 GCA_964543915.1 uncultured Methylocystis sp.
GGCTCGGCGGCCTTTTCCGGCAGATCGGCGAGCGTTCCGGCGATCGTGCGGGCTGCGGCAGTCGACGCCCGTTCAATCAAAAAAGCGGGCGTATCCGGATCAAGGCCCTGCTCGATCAGCCGTTTGGAGAGCGCCGGCAATGTCCGGTTGCCCATATACACGGCAGTGGTCGCGCGCGGATCGGCAAGCGCGCGCCAATCAAAATCGTCCGGAAACTCGCCGTCCTTCGTGTGCGCCGTTATGAATTGGAGCCGCCGCGCCGTTTCGCGACTTGTCAGCGATGCCCCAATGGCGGCGGCGCCCGCACAGGCGGCGGTGACGCCCGGGACGATCTCGATATCGAGTCCGGCCGCCCGCATCGCTGCGATTTCCTCATTGGCGCGGCCAAAGATCAATGGATCGCCGCCCTTCAGGCGCACGACATTCTTGCCCTCGCGCGCAAGTCGCACGAGCAAGGCGGAAATCTCTTCCTGTCGCACGGAAGGCGCGTAGCCGCGCTTGCCCACATTAATGCGCGAGGCTTCGCGACGGGCAAAATCCAGAATGCCGGCGGGCACGAGATCATCGTAAAGAACCACATCGGCGCCAGCCAATGCGCGCATGCCCTTCAGCGTAATCAATTCCGGATCGCCCGGCCCGGCTCCGACAAGGATAACCCGCCCCCGCGCCGATGCGTCGCCGGCCGCGCGCGTCTCGTCAAGCAAGGCGTCCCGGTCACGCTCCGTCGGCGCCCGTTCGATATCGCGAAAAGCCAGCCGGGTGAAACGACGCCAGAAATCGCGCCGACCGGAAAAATCGAGCCCCGAGGCCAACACAAGCGGGCGCCAGCGCTGCGCGGCGCGCGCCCAGGCGGCGAAGGTCGCGGGCACGAGTGTTTCGATCCGGCCGCGCACCGCCTGCGCAAACACCGGAGAGGCGCCGCCTGTCGAAACGCCGATCACCAACGGGGACCGATTGACGATGGCCCCCATGATGAAATCGCTCATCGTCGGGCGGTCGGCCAGATTGAGCGGCACGCCGGCTGCGTCTGCGGCCGCGCGGGCGGACAGCGCTTCTTCGTCATCGAAGGTGGCTCCGAATGCGAGCGCGGCCCCGACAAAATCATCCTGTGTCGCTGGCCGATCATGGATGACAACGTTTGCATGGATCGCGGCGATATCCATGAGTTGCTTGCACGGCGCATCGGTGAAGACCGCAACATGTGCGCCCGTCGCGGCTGCGAGGTCCACTTTCCAGGCCGCGCCTTCCGATCCCCCGATGACGACAACCCGTTTCCCCGCAAGAGGATAAAAAACCGGCAGCGTCTCAAGGGGTTGCATCCGTCCGGCGGATTTTTCGTCAGGCTGTCGCATGCGGCTTTCGCGCTCATCCCGGCGCGGGCCCGGAAGGTCGGCGTCGCCGCCGCCGCCCGTAGATTTCCCGACGCCCGCTCGTTTCAGCCCCTATAGCCCATCGCGCCGCCGCGCGCGAGCGCCCAGAATTTCGTATCCATCTGCGCCCAGAGAATGCGAAACAATTCGAGATTCATGCCGCTGTCGCCCTTGTTTGCGCAATGATGTATAGCGAACTTTGTTGGAGGTTCAGCCGTCCCGAAATATTTTCGCTCAAGCCGAAAAAGAATGCGCATTCAGTTCCCCGGTATCCACGAAGAAACCGGCTTTGCGTGCAGCGGCGCCGGAGGACGCGGTGTAAACAACATCCGGTCCGCGGCCGAAGAAACCGTACAACAACCCGATCATGCAGGAGCGTTCGCCGCCATTGTCCGCACTTCGGCCAATATCCTGAAGCATATGGTTGCAGCGACAAACACGTTACAGCGCCTGGGCCAGCGAACTGCACCCGTCAAACGACGCGTAGGCTTATCCTGATTTTTATCCCTGTCGATATTTAACGACGAACGGTCTGATCGCAGCCAT
>CAZJAY010000372.1:0-1914 GCA_964543915.1 uncultured Methylocystis sp.
CCGAATATTGTGAATTCGCGATGACGGCGTGACCCGCAGCCATGATCGAATTATCGCGCAGTTTGATGGGCGAGGTCCCGGAATAGGCGCTGTGGCAGGTCGTCACGAATTTGACGCCGGTCTGTCGCGCGGCGAAATAGGCGACCCATGCGGCGGCGCGCGAGCGCGCGTGGACGATGTCGACGCCTTCGTCGCGCATAATCCGCGCAAGGCGCACCGAATTCATGACCATGCCGGCCGGATTCTTGGATCCGGCCGGGAACGGCAGCCAAAGGCCGCCTTTCGCCTGGAGCTCGCTCACCATCCGGCCGCCTTACGATGCGTCAAGGCTGCGCGCTCCCGCCGCAGCGAGCGCTTCGGCGATGTCGATCGTCGTGCGTTCGGCGCCGCCGGATTGCAGTTCCGGCACGATTTGCAGAATTGTCCGGCCGCCAAGGATCGGGTCCGGCGAGTCGGGAGAACCAAAAATTTCGGCGGCTGGATAACGGGGAGCGAGCATGACAAAATCCTCGGCTCGCATACTGGCGCATCTTTCTTTAGGATTTGTTGTCCAATCGGCGATTTTGCAACAGGCGCGCGTCGCGACAGGAAAGATCATGGGTGAAACCCCGGTCGATTTTGTGGAAGTGACGAATCCGGATGGCGGCGAAGACTGGCGGATCGCCCGTCGCCTGACCCGCGCCGCCGACCCGGCCGCAGGGCCGGGGCTGGTCTGGCTTGGCGGCTTCGCCTCGGATATGGACGGAACCAAGGCGTTATTTCTCGACGATTGGGCGCGGGCGCGTGGACGCGCCTGTCTGCGTTTCGACTATTCGGGCCATGGCCGATCCGGCGGTCGCTTCGCCGACGGTTGTATCGGCGACTGGCTGACGCAAAGCGCCGCCCTGTTCGAGACGTCGACCGGGGGGCCGCAGATCGTCGTCGGCAGCTCGATGGGCGGCTGGATCGCTCTGCTGCTCGCCCGTCTTCTCGCCGCGCGCGGGGAGACGGACCGGCTCGCCGGCCTTGTCCTGCTGGCGCCGGCCGTCGACTTCACGCAGACGCTCCTCTGGCCGTCGCTCGCTCCGGAAGCCCGACGCGCGATTGAAACAGAAGGGGTTTGGGCGCGACCTTCCCCCTATGCGCCGACGGCGACCCCGATCACCCGCCGGATGATCGAGGACGGAAAAAAACACAGCCTGTTCGGCGGGGTGATTCGTTCATGGGCGCCGACCCATATCCTGCAGGGCATGGCGGACCCGGATGTCCCGTGGAGCCATGCGCTTCGGCTTGTCGAGCATATGGCGGGCGACCCCGTCACGCTCAGTTTCATCGCGGATGGCGACCATCGGCTGTCGCGGCCGCAGGATTTGGCCCAGCTCGCCGCCGCCCTTGCGCTTGTAGACGGCGCTTTCGCCCATTCCTGACGCCACGACGATGCGGGTGGATTTTTCTTCTTCGGTCGCGGCTTGACAAAAACCGACCCCCGAAACCAATGTCGGCGAACATATCGTTCGGCTGTCCGAACGATGCGGCTTTCTTGCGAGGCGCAATTTGGCGACGATTTCCGAAGCGCGACAACAGGCGGGCGGCCTCAGGCCCGGACTCCCCGCCGCGACGCCCGGGACTGTCGCGGGCAAATCCGTGGTCTTCCCGGCGACGCAGGCCCTCGCGACGGATGGCGGCAGCCGCATCGCTCCCCTGACCATTGGCTACGAAACCTATGGCGTCCTGGACGCCGAACGCAGCAACGCCATCCTCCTGTGTCACGCGCTGACCGGCGACCAATATGCGGCCGGGGTCAATCCGGTCACCGGTAAACCGGGCTGGTGGGAGGCGATGGTCGGACCCGGCAAGCCCTTCGATACAGACCGCTATTTCATCATCTGCTCCAATGTCTTACTGTAGTTTCTTTGTGCAATATCGTTTAGTGCA
>CAZJAY010000373.1:0-1912 GCA_964543915.1 uncultured Methylocystis sp.
CTCGCCTATCACCTCGGTCGGGCGCTGCAACAGACGAATATTCTACGCGACCTTGATGAGGACGCCGCGCGTGGTCGCCTCTATCTGCCGCGCGAAGCGCTCGAAGGGGCCGGTATCGACAATTTTGCGCCCCACGCCGTGCTCGCGCATCCGGCGCTGCCGGACGTCTGCGCGCCCGTGCTTGATCGCGCGCGCGAACATTTCGAGCAGGCCGATCTTGTGATGGCGGGTTTGCCCAGAAAAGCGCTGAAGGCCCCGCTTATGATGTCGGTTGGCTATCGCTCCATTCTCGACAATGTCGCCGCGCGCGGCTTCGCGCCGCCGCGCGCGCCCGTGCGCGTCTCGCGGCTCAGACTCGCCGGCGCGCTGCTGAGACACCTGTTTTCGTGAGCGGCGCAACACATATCGTCGGCGCGGGTCTTGCGGGATTGTCCTGCGCGATTCGCCTGATCGACTCGGGACGGCGCGTCTTTCTCTATGAAGCCGCGCGCATGGCCGGGGGGCGCTGTCGCTCCTATTACGACCCGACGCTTGGTCTCGTCATCGACAACGGCAACCATCTCCTGCTCTCGGGCAACACGGCGGCGCATGACTACGCCGGACGCATCGGCGCGCTGGACCGGCTCGTCGGCCCGAAGGCATGCGTCTTCGATTTCATGGATCTGCGCGATGGCGCGCGCTGGCGGCTTCGGCCAAATGCGTCGAGGCTCCCGTGGTGGGTGTTGTTCGCCGAGCGGCGGGCGCCAGACACGGGGCCGCTCGATTACCTCGACGCGGCGAAGCTGCTGTTCGCGCGACCGGGCGCGACTATCGGCGAGACCATGCGCTGCGCGGGGCCGGTTTATGAAAAACTCTGGCGGCCGGTGATGCTCTCGGCGCTGAACACCGAACCGGAAGAGGCCTCGGCGACGCTGGCCGGGGCCGTCCTGCGCGAAACGCTCGCGGCGGGCGGAGACGCGTGTCGGCCGCGCGTCGCAATCGACGGTCTCGGCGCCGCTTTCGTTGAGCCCGCGTTGCGGAAACTGGCGGACGCGGGAATCGAGCCGAGATTCGGCGCACGGCTGCGCGCGTTCGGTTTCGGCGACGGACGCATCGTTTCGCTCCGCTTCGGCGAGGCGGAAGTCGCGGTCGCGCCCGGCGACCAGGTGGTGCTGGCGACGCCGTCATGGGCTGCGCAGGAGCTGCTGCCGGGCCTTGACGCGCCCGACGAACACAGGGCGATCCTCAATGTTCATTTCCGGATCGCGCCGCCGCCCGGCCAGCCTCTGCTGCTCGGTCTCGTCGGCGGTTTGTCGGAATGGCTCTTCGCCTTTGAGAACCGCCTGTCCGTTACGATCAGCGGTGCGGACAGGCTGATGGACGAACCGCGTGAAACGCTCGCCGCGCGCATCTGGGCGGAAGTCGCCAGCGCCTCCGGCCTCGACCACGACGCGGCGCAAGGCCTTGCCTCGGCTCCGCCGCCATGGCAAATCGTGAAGGAGAAGCGGGCGACATTCGCCGCGACTCCAGCCCAGGACGCCCGCCGACCCGGCGCGACGACATCGTGGGAAAATCTGTTTCTCGCCGGCGACTGGACGGCGACCGGGCTGCCCGCGACCATCGAGGGCGCGATCCGCTCAGGTTACCGCGCGGCGAACTGCGTTGATCGCGTCGCCTGAGTCCATCCGTCACCTTTTCTTTTTGCGCAACCGATGAGGACAGCGCCATGACCGCAGCCGTGCGCCTTGATGCATCTTGCGATCCCCTTGCCGCCGATGCGCTGGAAACCAGCATCCGAAACGCCCGCGACGCCCTGCTCGGGATGGGAAAAAAGGATGGACACTGGTGCTTCGAACTCGAAGCGGATTGCACCATTCCGGCGGAATATGTGCTCATGCGCCATTTCCGCGCCGAGCCGATCGTCCTTGAGCTT
>CAZJAY010000374.1:0-1902 GCA_964543915.1 uncultured Methylocystis sp.
AGACATTGAGCACGTCCGGCGCCCTTTTGACGGTCTCCGAGCCGCGGACGATCCTGCAGTCCGACTGGCTCTTCGAGCCGCGAGGCGCGAAGCCGAAACGCTCGAGATCGTAACGCGGCATGGCCGCCTGGATCATCTCGACGGCGCAGCAGGCGAGACCAAAGGTCATCCACATGAGCGAGCCGGTGCGCGCCCAATTGATGACATCGTCCGTCGCCGTGACAAAGAAGCCTTTGTCCGCCAGCTCATTGTTGATTTCAAGAAAGAAAGGGTCATCGGATCCGACCGGCTTGCCCGTGCGCGGATCGATGAGGCCCCTCGGCTGCGGCGCGACAAGCGCGCCGCCCTCGTTCGAGATCAATCCCATTCCAGCGCTCCCTTACGCCACAAGTAGACGAAGCCGATCGTCAGTTCGCCAAGGAAGAGCATCATCACCCAGAAACCGGCGGCGCCGATTTCCCGGAACGACACCGCCCAGGGAAAGAGAAAGGCGACCTCAAGGTCGAACACGATAAACAGCAGCGAAACGAGATAGAAGCGCACGTCGAATTTCATGCGCGAATCGTTGAACGGGTTGAAACCGCATTCGTAGGCCGAAAGCTTTTCGGGATCCGGCGCCTTGAAGGCGAGAAGGAACGGCGCGACGAGCAGCGCGCCCGCGATGATCGCCGACAACGCCACGAAGATTACGATCGGCGCATATTGTTCGAGCAGCATCGGCATGGGTCGTCTCCATCATTCCGACGTTCTGGCCGGGCGCGCCCCAATCCGGGGACCACCGCTTTTTGGAATGGCTCCAGCCCGCGCGCATCCCGTAACAAAGGCGTTTGTGCAAAGCAAGAGACAAGCCGCCGCGCAAACGAAGGACCGCGATAAATCGCATAATCCGATGATTAACCGACGGCGGCGCCACTGGCCGCGAAAGCGCCCGCGAGTTCGGCCATTCGGGCGGCGGCGCGCATGTCGGAGAGGCGCCGCGCTTGGCGCGTCATGGCCTCGGCGTCGGTTCCCCAGACGCGCATCTGGCAGTCCTCGTCGACATTGGCGGCGGCCCAGGCTTCGTCGAGCGAGACGATCCTGTAGGCGCAGGCCAGCGCCAGCGCCAGCGACCCGGTCAGCGTGGTCATCTCGTAGAGCGCGACAAGCCGAAAGGGCGCAGCGGGGCCGTCGCCAATCCGCTCGCGCACGGCCGCGGCAAGCGCAGCGCGGGCGGAGTCGGATTGGGCGACGAACATAACGCCCTCGGCGAGATTCAGTCGCGCGCCAAGCCGCTCGCGGGCGAAAGCGACAATCGGATCCCACGCCTCGGCCTGCGCCGTCACAAGGGTCTCGGGCGCATCGGCCCGGTAGCAGACAAGATCGGCGTCGGCGTATTTGACCAGCGCGGCCTCCACCTCGTCCATCTTGTCCGCAACCCCGTCGAGAGCCGTATTCGCCAGCCGATTCAGCGGCATGGAGGCGGGATCAATGGTTTCGCCCTGCGCCGTCCATTCCACCGCGAGCGCCTGCGCAAGATCCGCCGACGGCGCGGCGAGACGCCGTCGCGCGGGCGTGTTCACCGGCCGACCGTCAAGCAAAACCTCAAACCCGTCGGCTGCACTTCCCACAGAAACCTGTTTATAAAAGCGTTTGGGAAGCGTGCGGGCTGGATCGCGCGCCGCCTTCACAGGGTCGCGTTCGCCCGGCGCGACGAAAATATCGGCTCCGAAGCCGGAAGGCTCATTCGACATCGGCGTTTCCTCCATCCGCCTGCGGCGGTTCAGGCGTCCGGCGCATCCTCGATCGGATCGGGCCGGTCGGCGTCGAAGCCGAAAAGCGCCCAGGTGCGACGCATATGCTCCGGCAATGGCGCGGTCACATCGTTCATAACGACCCCAGTATTCGGCAGCACCATGCGGCGAG
>CAZJAY010000375.1:0-1896 GCA_964543915.1 uncultured Methylocystis sp.
GCGGCGCTCGTTCGCGAAACGATCAAGGCCAATCCCTTCGATGGCGCGATCTATGTGTTCCGTGCGAAGCGCGCCGACCGTATCAAGCTTGTTTACTGGGATGGAACCGGCGTCTGCTTGCTGGCCAAGCGCCTGGAGGAAGGCGAGTTCCGCTGGCCGAAGATACAGGAGGGCGTGATCCGTCTCTCGGCGGCGGAGTTTTCGGCCCTGCTTGAAGGGCTGGATTGGCGACGGGTTCATACGTCGCGGGACATCGCTGCGCCCGCACAGCCTGGGTGACGGCGACATAGTGAATCAGCCCGCGGAAAGTGGTCGAAAGTAGCTGCAAAATATAGTCTTCTTGGTGAATGGCGAGAGCTGACGACACGCTTCCCGACGATCCCGCGACACTGAAGGCGATGCTGCTCGCTGAGCGTATTCGCAGTGAGCGTCTCGAGCAGATCATCAAAGCGTTACAGCGCCACCGCTTTGGTCGCCGCGCCGAGACGCTGCCCGAAGACCAGATGCTGCTCGGGCTCGAAGATGTCGAGCAAGCCGAAGCGCTCGTAGCAGCGGCAACGGAAGACAAGCTCCCGGCGGAGCGCGCAGCAGCAGCCAGGAAGCGCCGCACGAACCGCGGTTCGTTGCCTACGCATCTGCCACGCATTGAAGCGGTGGTCGACATCGACGACAAGACGTGCCCCGGCTGCAAGGCAGGCTTGCACAGGATCGGTGAAGACGTCTCCGAACGCTTGGACATTCTGCCCGCTCGCTTCCGCGTGCTGGTGACGCGCCGTCCCAAGTACGCGTGCCGGTCTTGCGAGGAGATCGTAATCCAGGCTCCTGCGCCAGCGCGGCTGATCGCTGGCGGTATTCCAACGGAGGAAACGGTCGGGCACGTACTCGTCTCCAAATACGCTGACCATTTGCCGCTTTACCGGCAGGCGCAGATCTTTGCGCGTCAGGGCGTCGATTTGGACCGCTCGACGTTGGCGGACTGGGTTGGCCGCGCCGCCTGGCATTTACGGCCTGTGCATGAGCGACTTCTGGCGCATCTCCGGGCGTCGACGAAAATCTTTGCCGACGAAACGACGGCGCCCGTGCTGGATCCCGGTCGCGGGCGCACCAAGACGGGGCAACTCTGGGCCTACGCGCGGGATGATCGCCCGTGGGGTGGGGACGACCCTCCGGCGGTGGCCTATGTCTATGCGCCGGACCGGAAGGGAGAGCGCCCCAAGGCCCATCTCGATGGCTTCCATGGCGTGCTTCAGGTCGATGGATACGTTGGCTATCGCGCGCTGGCTGAAAAGAACAATGTCCAGCTCGCGTTCTGCTGGGCGCATGTGCGTCGTCGGTTCTACGAACTCGCCGCAGCAGGACCGGCCCCGATCGCCAGTGAAGCGCTTCAACGCATCTCGGCTCTCTACGAGATCGAGAAGGACATACGTGGCCGGGAAGCTGACGAAAGGCGGGCGATCCGGCAGGAAAGGGCAAAACCGCTGATCACTGCGCTTGAGCCGTGGCTACGCGAAAAGTTGTCGTTGATCAGCCAAAAGACAAAACTCGCGGAGGCGATACGCTACGCTTTGTCTCGATGGGACGGTCTCACCCTCTTCATCGACGACGGCCGCATCGAGATTGACTCCAACGTCGTTGAGCGCGTCATCAGACCAATCGCGCTGAGCCGCAAGAACGCTCTCTTTGCAGGCTCGGACGGCGGCGGGGAGCACTGGGCCATCGTCGCGTCACTCATCGAGACATGCAAACTGAACGGCGTCGATCCGCAAGCCTACGTCGCGGATGTTCTGACGAAGATCGTCAACATGCATCCCAGTAGTCACATCGACGATCTCATGCCGTGGGCATACACGCCGCAAAGGCAAGACCTCAAAAACGTGGCCTGAAAACACCGCTTAC
>CAZJAY010000376.1:0-1889 GCA_964543915.1 uncultured Methylocystis sp.
ATGAGAGCGGATTCTGGCCCTGTTGGACACGCAAAATGTAAATTCCGGGTCGCAAAACGTCTGTCACATTGTGGCAACACTCGATGAAAAAGTGAGGATTGCGGCAGGCTTTTGACTTTCCGCCACCCTGCCGGATTGCGCTCGGGTCAATGTAAAAATCTGTTTGAAGCGCGCGGCTGGTTTTTCAGCCGGAGCTTCAAAGCTTATGAGGCCTCGACGTCAAGCAGAAATCGAGGCGCGCTTTACGCCCGTACCCGCCTTTCGGCAGTGACGCCGTCAAAGCTTTTCTCTCTTTTCGTTTAACGTCTGGGCGCGTCTTTTCAGGGGAAGCAATAAACGCGTTGATGCGTCATTCGCCTCCCGATTTTTGCGCGAGGACAATCCCGAAACAAAGAAGTCTCTTGCGTCTGTTACGGCGCGCATCGCGGGCGCCGCAGACGCCAGAAACAAGTCAATCGCGACGCAAATGCGCCTCTAAGCAAACCGGATTGTCAGGCAGCCGGATTTGTTGGGCGAAAAAACCCCGCTCCCGGATAATGGCAAAAGCAGATTTACAGCGGGTGCGGCTTCGCGGGCTGGGCGTCAGTCTTGCGGTCCGCGATCAGCGCGCCGTATGCTGCGCTTCCTCAGCCAGCAACTAACGCCCTGTCCATAATAGACAGGCAATTCGGCTGTTTGTTTCAGAACAACCGACCGGAAATGCAACGGAAGCAAATCAACGTCCTTTGAGGGCGTTGAGCACTTTAAGGCTGGCGCGTCCATTGCGCGGCAGCCCGACGCGACTCTGGAAATCCGCGATCGCTTCTTTGGTTTTGGTCCCGATCACGCCGTCTGAGTCGCCGATGTCATAGCCCTGCCGGGCGAGCAGCGCCTGCAACTCACGCCGTTCATCACGGGAAAGACCCGGGTCGTCGGTCGGCCACGGCGTCTGGATGCCGGGGCGTCCGCGCAGACGGTCGGAAAGCACGCAGATCGCCAGCGCATAGGACTCGGCGGCATTATAGCCGTAGACCGCATCGAAATTGCGGGTCACGAGAAAGGCGGGGCCTTCGCGTCCGGCCGGAAGGAGCAGCGCTGCGCTTCCCTCGCCGAGCGCGCCGCCATCCATGCGTCGCAGACCTTTCGCTGCCCATGTCGACATGGGCAGGCGACGGGTGCGGCCCGAGGGACCAGAATAGCCTTCCGGCAGTTTCACTTCGAACCCCCAGGGTTCGCCGGCGCGCCAACCACCCTTGCGCAGGAAGTTGGCGGTTGAGCCGAGCGAGTCGGGCGCCGAGCTGGCGATGTTGCGGCGACCGTCGCCATCGAGATCGACGGCTGTGCCGAGGAAAGTCGACGGCATGAACTGCGTATGGCCGAAAGCGCCGGCCCATGAGCCCATGAACTCTTCAGGAAGAATATCGCCGCTATCGAGAATTTTCAGCGCCGCGACGAATTCCTTGCGCCAATAGTCGTTACGACGCGGCGCTTCGCAGGCGAGCGTCGCGAGCGACTGCACGACCGGGCGCTTGCCGAAATTCTTGCCGAAATCCGATTCGACGCCCCAGACCGCGACGACAGTCGCCGGGTCGACGCCGTATCGCTGTTGCGCCGCCCGCAAGGCGCTGTCGTATTTGCGCAGCATGGCGACGCCCTGGTCGACGCGCTCTTCGTCGACCAGGGCCGCCATATAGTCCCAGATCGGCGTCGTGAATTCGGGTTGCTTGCCCATGAAGCTGACAGCGTCATTGGGCTCAAGAGCATCTGTCGCCGAAGCGATCGTGCGACCGCTGACGCCCGCGCCGGCGGCGGCGTTTCGCAGGCCGGCGAGGCAGCCGGAGAAATCGGCGTGGGCGGGGCTTAAAGACAGAAGCGCGGCGGCAAGCGCCACGACCAAATGATTCGCGTTC
>CAZJAY010000377.1:0-1882 GCA_964543915.1 uncultured Methylocystis sp.
CAGACGCGCTTCCCGCGCTGGCGCTGCTGGGGGCGGCGACGTTGCCGCTCGTCGGTGCGATTTCCGACCTTGGCGTACACTCCGGTCAGCTGCGCCCTGACACCGCGACGGCTTTGACGGGGGCGGCGCTGGTCACAGTCACAGTTTTTCCGGCGTTGGCTTATGGGTTGCGCGCCCAACCATCGGGCGCGGGGCGTCCGGTCATCGTGGATCGCATATGGCGCGCGCTCGCCGCCGGCGGCTCGATCGGTTACGCTGCGTTCAGGAGCCGGTTGCCAGATTGGCCGGCCGGGCGTTGATGGCGAAGTCGCCGGTGACGCCCCATGCCGAAGGAAGCGGATGCGAAGGATGATCATCAGGGCGATTTTGCTGGCGTGCGCCATTCTCGGCGCTGGTTGCGCGACATGCGACGCGCGTGCGCGGCGCCTCGCCGATCCGACCCCATGGGACTGGATATTCGACGATTCAAACCGCGGGACCGGATGGTCGGATCGACAGGCGTATGACCCATTTTTGGGATCGGCTTCCGCCGGGGCGCCTGGACGTCTCGATCTTTCCGGCGTCTCTGTGTGCGAATACCCCTGCGGCGCGATTCGCGCCGCGCCCGGGTTTTGATCGCCGCTGGTCACAGCCATCCTTATTTCGAACGAAGCCTTGAGCGCGGCCGGGGATTTTTGTGGATATATCCCCGTTATTCGGGGGCGCGCGTATCGTCGGCGCCCATTTTGCGCGACTCAAATGTCTCATTAAGGATTGTCGGCGCCCTTGTTAATATTCTATCAGGTAGTCGGGCTATTTCGCGATCCGCACGTGGGACCGGGCCGGGATTCGCCCGGCGATCCTTATCTTCGGGCGGGCGTCGAAGCCCCTGGCGCCGTGCTGGAACGGAAATGGTTGCGGCGCGGTCGCCTCGACGTCACCAACGGTTGTTTTATAGATGAACGCGATCGTCGTTATTGCTCTTAAACGGCCCTATACCTTCGTCGTTCTTGCGATAGCGATCCTGTTGTACGGGATCATGTCGATCGTAAAATCGCCGACCGACGTCTTTCCCAATATCCGAATCCCCGTCGTCGCCGTGGTCTGGTCATACGCCGGCCTGCTGCCCGAGGATGTCTCCGGGCGAATAACCTTTTATTATGAGCGTCAGCTGACCTCGACAGGCGAGGGTCTCGATCATATCGAGAGCGACTCCTATTACGGCGGGAGCGTTATCAAGGTTTATCTTGCGCCGGCCGGCGACGTCGCGGCGGCGGAAGCCGAGATTGTCGCCATTTCGCAAACCGTCATCATGGCGTTGCCGCCCGTTATCTCGGCGCCGATGATTTTTCGGCTCGACGCCTCCTCCGTGCCGGTCGCGATGTTGCAGGTCGCGAACGAAAATCTCACCCCGGCGGCGATGTTCAACCTCGCGTTCAACAATATCCGCCCGCTCCTTGTGACGATTCCCGGGGCCATCGTGCCGCAGCCCTACGGCGGCATGCCCAAACAGCTGCTCGTTTCGCTCGATCAGCAGCAATTGCTCGCGCATCATCTGACGTCGACCGACGTGCATGAGGCTTTCGGCCGGCAGAATATCGTGCTGCCTGCCGGCGATCAGAAAATCAAAACCACAGACTGGATGGTTCTGACGAATTCGACGCCGCTTGAGGTGGAGGACTTCAACAGCCTGCCGATCAAGCGCGTCGGCAATCAATATATCTATCTTCGCGATGTCGAGGACGTGCAGCTTGCGGGGCCGCCGCAGCTCAATGCCGTGCTCGTGAAGGGAAAACAGGCGGTCATTCTCGTTGTCATGAAGGAAGGCTCCGCCTCGACGCTTGACGTCGTCACCGGCGTCAAGAAAGCCTTCCCCTATATAGAACGCATCAGTCCGCCGGGC
>CAZJAY010000378.1:0-1872 GCA_964543915.1 uncultured Methylocystis sp.
CGACACGCTCGCGATGCTCATGCAAAAACTGCAAGGCTTGGGCATGTCCGAATCGGTCGCCCGCCGTCAGGTTGCCCGGCTAATCCGGCAACAGGCGGGTATCCTTGCGATGAACGACGCTTTTCTGCTCGGAGCTTTTATCTTGTTTCTTTTCGGCGTTCTCGTCTGGTTCGTGCGTCTCGAAAAATACAAGCCGGCGTCCTACAAGTCGGCGCCGGCGTCGGGCGGCCCGGTGGGGGCGGAGCATTGATGGATTCGGTCGCAAATCGGGAGCTGCGCAGAGATGCGTCGCGCAACGGGAGCCGATGCGGGGCTGGGACGGCTTCTCGCGCCGGGGCGAATTTTGCGTCCGGCACAGTTCGGGTTAGTGTTTCGTTCGCCAAGATGGGGATGGAGTTCCCCGAAACCGCCGTTACGGCTGATGACTCCTGTCGCGCGCGGAAGCGGACGGGATACATGCGTCGTTTTTCAGGGCTGGGGCTCACAAATCTCACGGTTCTCGGCGTTTCGGCGGCGTTGGCCGGCTGTACGCCGACGACCCAGGCCGACCGCGCCCAATTCATAGAAGCGCCGCGCATGGAGCGGACGATTGCCGCGTCGGGGGTCGTCTCGGCCGGCCGCGACAGAAGCTGGCCGCGCGAGGAGTGGTGGCGCGGCTTCAAAAACGCAGATCTGAACCGGATTGTCGACAAGGCGCTTTCCGATAACCAGAACCTCCGCAAAGCGAACGATACGCTGGCGGAGGCCGACGCTGTTGTGCGCGTCGCGCAGGCCCGGCTTTTGCCTGCCCTGCAGGCGGATGCGCTGTTCCGGCAGTCGCGCGTTCCGTTCCGCGGCGTGGTCGCCTCGTACAACCTCGGTCAGGGCGACCTCTACAAAACCTCCGCATTCCTCACACCGCTTGTGATGACCTGGGAAGTCGATTTCTGGGGCAAGAACCGGGCAGCGATGGAGGCCGCAATCGGCGAGGCGGCGGCACAGGAAGGCGAACTGGAACAGACCCGGCTGCTGCTGACCGCCGGCGTTGTCCGCGCCTGGGCCCGGGGTTACGCCTTCGCGCAGCAGGCGCAGATCGCCAGCGAACTGACCCGTCTCCGGCGCGAATTGCGCACCCTTGCGGAAACGCGTTACCGGACCGGTCTCGATACGCTTGACGGCGTCGCCGCCGCGCAGGCGAATGAGGAAACCGCGATCCGGAGGGAGGCGACCACCAATGCCGCCCTGGCTCTGCAGCAGGACGCCATCGCCCGCATGATGGGCGAGGGACCTGACGCTGCGCAGGGACTGTTCGCGGGCAAGAAAGGCCTCTCCCCGGCGTTGCCGCCGATCCCGAAACATTTGCCGATCGAATTACTTGCGCACCGGCCGGATCTTGCCGCCGCGTTACGACGGGCGGAAGCGGCGGCGCAGCGCATCCATATCGCCAAAACCATGTTTCTGCCGTCGCTCGATCTTTCGGCTGCGGCGGGGCTGGAAGCGACCACGACGACGACACGCAACCTCGACAGGCTCTCGCAATGGCTGTTCGATGGACGCGCGACAGGTTTCGCAATTCTGCCGGGCGTCCGCCTGCCCCTGTTTCAGGCGGGGCGTCTTGCCGGCAATCTGGACGTCCAGCGAACGGAATATGATCAGGCAGTCGACTCCTACAATGAGACGCTGCTTCAGGCGGCGCAACAGGTGGCCGATGCGCTCGCCAATATGAAGCGCGCCAATACCGAATACGCGGCCCAGCAGCGTTTCGTTCAGGCCAACCAGGCGCAGCTTGATCTTGCCGGCATTCGACTGCGTGACGGGCTACGCGATCGGCGCGAACTAGTGCAGGATCGCGTCGATCTGGGCGCCGATCAGCCGGTCGATGTCCGCGATGTC
>CAZJAY010000379.1:0-1866 GCA_964543915.1 uncultured Methylocystis sp.
AATGGTGGGCGGCACAGGGATTGAACCTGTGACCCCTCCCGTGTGAAGGGAGTGCTCTCCCGCTGAGCTAGCCGCCCGCCCGCGCGTTTTTCGCGTTCTTTCGTGTAGGCGGGGGCGGGCCTTCCCGTCAAGTCTGACGCGCGACGGATCCGGGCAGCAGCGCATGGGCTGCATCCCACAACTCATCAAAATGGGAGATGATCCGGTCCGGACCCAGCGCCGCCACCGGCGTATCGGTATAGCCGAAATCCACCGCGACGACGGGGACGCCCGCATTTCGCGCCGTCTCGATGTCGGTGTGTGAGTCGCCCACCATGACGGCGCGGCGGGGATCGCCGCCGGCGGCGGCGATGGTCCGCCGCAGCATCTCCGGATCCGGCTTGTGGACCGGGAACGAGCCGCGCCCGCAGATGGCGGCGAAATGATCGGCGGCGTTGAGCCGGTCAAGCAGCAGTCTCGCGAGCGGTTCGGGCTTGTTGGTGCAGATCGCCAGTCGGAAGCCGGCGCCGTGAAAACGGTCGAGGGCCGCCCGCGCGCCCGGGAAAAGTCGGGTCTCGTCGGCGATATGCGCCTCGTAATGCGCGAGGAAACGGGTCACCAGCCGCGCAATGTCAGGCTCAGCCGGCGCGACGCCGTGACGCGCGAAACCGCGCGCGATCAACGCCCGCGCGCCGGCCCCGACGAGAGAGCGGGCGTCGCTGTGCGCGACTGCGGGAAGACCCGCCTCGGCCAGCAGCACATTCAGCGTGCCGATCAGATCGCGAGCCGTATCGGCCAATGTTCCGTCAAGGTCGAATACGAGGATCGGCGCGGGCGTCATGGATCGGGCGTAGCCGGGGCCCCGCCCGCAATCAAGGCCGTATTTGAGCGCGGGCGCTTTTTGCAGCGGCTTCTCGCGCACGACATTGGTTGCGCGGGGCGCTTCGGCCTAGACTATGACGGTACGAATCGATGAGGGAGACGCTGCGGATGAGCCGCTTATACTGGCGCAAAAGCGTGGCGATTGGTTTTGCGCTCGCCGCCGGCCTGGGGCCACGCGCAACCACCGCCGCAGAGACCGCGAAATACGAATTTCTGGCGGCGCCGCAGACCGATCTCAATCGCGTCTTTCGGCTCGACCGGACGACGGGCGAAATCGGAGCCTGCCAATACGGACTCAAGGAGAGCTCGCCGGTCGGCGTCACCCTCTGCTATCCCCCAGGCGAAGGCGCCCGCGCGGGAACCGCGAGCGATTATGCGCTCGTCGCCTCGCGTCACACGAGCGAGGGCGGCGTTTTCCGGGTTGATCTACGCAGCGGCGTGATGTCGATCTGCTTTGTTCTTGCCGGAAACGTCGTCTGCACCCCGCCGGCCCGGTAGTCGCGGGCGAAACGGCGCGCCCATCGCGCCATTAAGGAAAGATGCCCGCAAATGACCATGGTTTCCGCCGACGAAATGAAGCGCGAGGCGGCGCGGGCGGCGCTCGCCCATGTGCGATCCGGCATGCGGCTTGGCCTTGGCACCGGCTCGACGGCGGCCCATTTCGTCGAGTTGCTGGGCGCGCGGGCGCGCGAAGGGCTCGATGTCGTCGGCGTGCCGACATCCGAGCGCACGCGCATTCAGGCGGAACGGCTCGGGCTGCGGCTGACGACGCTGGAAGAAACGCCGACGCTCGACCTCACAATCGACGGGGCGGACGAATTCGACGCCGCGCGGCGACTGATCAAGGGCGGCGGCGGCGCACTGCTGCGCGAAAAGATCGTGGCGGCGGCGTCTGAACGCATGTTTGTCATTGCCGACGCTACGAAGCATGACGACATGCTCGGCGCCTTACCTCTGCCGGTCGAAATCGAGTGTGTCGGCGCCCGCGCGACGCAATTGCATATC
>CAZJAY010000380.1:0-1042 GCA_964543915.1 uncultured Methylocystis sp.
CGCGCGCTACTATGATATTGACGCCCATCGGCGCGGAGCTAGCCAGTCGGAATAAGCCGGAGCCTGACGGTTGCGCGTCGTCTTCATGGGCACGCCGGACTTCGCGACGGCGGCGCTCAGGGAAATCGTGGCGCGCGGGCATGACGTCGTCGCGGTATATAGCCAGCCGCCCAGACCCGCCGGGCGGGGCCTTTCCGAGAAGAAATCCAGCGTCCAGCTCTATGCGGAAAGCCTGGGTCTGCCGGTTCGGACGCCGAAAACCTTGCGTGACCCGGCGCAGACGGCGGCTTTCGTGGCGCTTGCGCCCGATGTCGCCGTCGTCGCCGCCTATGGGCTCCTGCTGCCGCAGCCCATTCTCGATGCGCCGCGATATGGTTGTCTCAATCTTCACGGCTCGCTTCTGCCGCGCTGGCGCGGCGCCGCGCCGATCCAGCGCGCGATCATGTCCGGGGACAGTGAAAGCGGCGTGATGGTCATGAAGATGGAAGCCGGGCTCGACACGGGTCCCGTCGCTCTCGCCGCGCATGTGCCAATCGGGCCGGAGATGACTGCCGGCGAACTGCACGACCGCCTCGCCGAAATCGGCGCGCCGCTCATGGTCCGGGCGCTTGAGCTGATGGCGGCGGGCGATTTGTCATTTGCGCCGCAGCCGGTGGTTGGTGCGTGCTATGCGCCGAAAATCGAAAAGGCGGAATGCCGGATCGACTGGGATCGGCCGGCGGCGGCGCTTAACGATCATGTCCGCGGACTCTCGCCCTTTCCGGCGGCCTTTTTCGAAGCGGACCTCGGTCATGGCGTTGAGCGGGTCAAGGTCTTGCGCGCCCGCCCCGAGTCCGGCGCCGGCGCGCCGGGCGTCGCTCTCGACGACCGCGGTCTGATCGCCTGCGGCGACGGCGCCCTGCGCCTGCTTCGGGTTCAGCGCGCAGGCAAGGGCGAGATGGGGTTCGAGGAATTCTCGCGCGGGCGACCGATCCCGTGCGGCGCGCAACTCGCCTGACATGCCCCGCTACGCGTTCACAATCGAATATGATGGCGGCCCCTT
>CAZJAY010000380.1:1052-1859 GCA_964543915.1 uncultured Methylocystis sp.
CGTCAGGCGAACGGTCGTTCGGTGCAGGCCTGCCTCGAGGCGGCGGTCTTCGCAATCAACGGCGTGCGGGCCGTCGTGCATGGCGCCGGCCGTACGGACGCGGGCGTTCATGCCCTTGGCCAGGTTGCGCATGTCGATATGCTCCGCGCCTGGCAACCCGACCGTTTGCGGGACGCCCTCAACGCCCATCTCAAACCCGATCCGGTCGCAATCATCGAGGCGCGCGCGGTCGATGACGTCTTCGAAGCGCGTTTTTCGGCAATCCGACGCCACTACCGCTACGTCATCGATAATCGTCGCCCCCCGCTTACGGTGACGCGCGGCCGCGCCTGGCATGTGAAATGGCCGCTGGATACGGATGCGATGCATGCCGCCGCCCAGCGGCTCCTTGGCCGACACGATTTCACAACCTTCCGGGCCTCGGAATGTCAGGCCAGTTCGCCGATTCGCACGCTGGAGCGGTTCGACGTTCGACGCCTTCGGGACCGGATCGAAATCGAGGTTTCGGCGCGCTCTTTTCTGCATAACCAGGTGCGCTCCATGACGGGTTCGCTCGCGCATGTCGGCTCCGGCAAATGGGGCGCCGTCGATCTTGCCGACGCGCTCGCAGCCTGTGACCGTCGCCGCTGCGGGCAGGTGGCGCCGCCGGAGGGGCTCTATCTCGCGGCCGTCGATTATCCGTGAGCCGCAAGTCCACGCGTTGACTGTCCGGCTGAAATTGCCGATGCAGGCCCGTATTCCGGCGGATGTCTGGATTGGAGATTACTGGCGCTCATGCGGTTCTTCGTCACCGGCACGGCCGGCTTC
>CAZJAY010000381.1:0-1849 GCA_964543915.1 uncultured Methylocystis sp.
AATGGTGCCGGCGGAGAGGATCGAACTCCCGACCTTCGGTTTACAAAACCGCTGCACTACCGCTGTGCTACGCCGGCTCCGGAGGGCGCCGTTTTCAGGCGGCCGACCGCGTTTGCTCCGGATCAGAAACTCCAGAGAGCGCCTTTAAACTCCGAAGCGCCAAGGCGCGTCAATCCCGCCTGTTTGTCCGGCGTCGCGTAGATGTTTCACGCGGATGTGCGCAGACGGAGCCCGACCACGGCGAGCGCGGCGGCGCAGGCATTGGAAACATTGAGGCTGCGAATGGGGCCGGGGAGATCAAGCCGGGCGATGACGTCGCAGCGCTCGCGCGTCAGCCGACGCAGGCCCTTGCCTTCAGCGCCCAGTACGAGCGCCAGCGGCGGCTGAAGCGGCACTGTTTCGAGGGGCGCTGCGCCGTCCGAATCGAGGCCGAGCGTCGCGTAGCCGCGGTCACGAAGCTGGTCGAGGGACCGGGCGAGATTGACGACCGGCACGATCGGCACATGTTCGAGGGCGCCGGAGGCGGCCTTGGCGAGGACGCCAGCCAGCGCTGGGCTGTGCCGTTCGGTTATGATGAGCGCATCCACGGCGAAGGCGCAGGCGGTGCGCAGGATGGCGCCGACATTGTGCGGATCGGTGATCTGATCAAGCACGAGCACGATGCCGTTGCGCGGCTCGATATCGGCGATGTCGAATTCCGGGAGCGGGCGGGCTTCCAGCATGACGCCCTGATGCACGGCCTCCGGGCCGAGCTGCGCGTCGAGGTCGCGCCCCTCGACCAGCCGGGGCGTCAGTCCGGCTGCGCGCGCGAGCGCGTCGATGCGCGGCAGCGCGGTTTCGGTTGCATAGAGCGTCAGCAATTTGCGGCGTCCGGCCGTCAGCGCCGCGCGAACGGCATGGGCGCCGTAGATTGTCACGAGGTCGGGGCTGGCGGGACGGAACGGGCCCGGGCCGGATGGCGTCCGCGTCTTGAGAGGCGGCGCAGCGCCGCGTATCGCCGCCTTGCCGGGCGCAGTTTTCCTGCCGCGTGGCCCGGGCGGCGCGCCTGCGTCTCGCCGGCTCACCGGAGCGCCGCCGTTTTCACCCACCAGTCCGGCCGCCGGTCTCGAATGGCGCGGGCGGCGCGCGCGGCGGCCCAAGGCGTTTCGAAGAGGGCGAAGCAGGTTGCGCCCGAGCCCGACATGCGCACGAGCTTTGCGCCGCGCGCGGCCCGTAACAGGGCGAGGACATCGACAATGACTGGCGCCTGAAGACATGCGGCATCTTCCAGATCGTTGCGTCCACGGTCGAGGCGCGGCAGCAGCGCATCAAAGGAAAGTTCGGGAGCGATTTCGAGATGCGCGCCGAACCCGGAGGATTCGCCTGGGGAGAGCCCGAGGCTCTGGAAGACCGGCTTCGTCTCCACCGGAACGCCCGGATTGACGAGAACGGCCGGCAGCAGGGGCAAGCGAAGCGGCGGACCGAGTTTTTCGCCGGCGCCCCGCATCATCCGCGCGCGTCGATCGAGACAGACCGGAACGTCGGAGCCGGTGGCGCGCGCCGCCTCCAGCAGCCGGGGGTCATCCATGGCCATGCCATTCACCCGTGCGAGCAGGCGCAGGGCGGCGGCGGCGTCCGATGAGCCGCCGCCGATGCCGGCCGCAACGGGCAGACGCTTTTCGAGCCGGAAGGCGCCGCAAACAATCCCCGGCGCCCGCTCGCCGAGGGCGCGGGCTGCGCGCAACACGAGGTTATCCCTGGCGTCACCGGCGGCCGGCGCCGTCGGCCCCGCAATTTCGAGGGTCAGCCCGGAGCCAGGCGAAAGCGTAAGCGTGGCGCCCGCGCCGGAGAAAACGACAAGGCTTTCGAG
>CAZJAY010000382.1:0-1849 GCA_964543915.1 uncultured Methylocystis sp.
AACCCGAGCTGATCGTCTTCGCGGCGCTCGCCATTTTCATCATCTGGAAGCTGCGTTCCGTTCTCGGGGTGCGGGTCGATCGTGATGCGCCGCCTTCGAGCCATATTGCGACCGGTCAGGCCGCCCCGGCCGCCGCTGCGGCTTTTCATGCGCCTTCGCGCCCGTTGCCGGAAAAAAAGGTGGAGGCGGAGACGCGCTGGGCGGGCGTAGCCGACAAGGATAGCGCGGGCTGGACCGGTCTCGACGCGATCGCGCTCGGCGATCCGGGTTTCGATGGCCTTGCCTTTATCGCCGGCGCGCGGCGCGCCTATGAGCTGATTGTCGCGGCTTTCGCGCGCGGCGATCGCACGGCGCTGCGGCCGCTGCTTTCCGATGCGACTTTTGAAGGTTTTGAGACGGAGATCCGTCGCCGCGAGGCGGCCGGCGAAACGCTGGAGACGGCGATCGTCGCAATTGACGGCATGAAGGTTGAGTCTGCGCGGGCGCAGCCCGGTCTGAACGAGATTGTCGTTCGTATCGAAGCGCGGCTTCTCCAGATCCGTCGCGATCGCGACGGACAGACCATTGACGGCGGCCGGACGATCCCCGTGATCGAAATCTGGACGTTCGCCCGCGATCCGCGCGCTGCTGATCCCAACTGGAAACTTGTCGCGACCCGTCCCGGGGACTGAACGGATGCAGCCGCCCGCGGGTCTTCAACCGCTGGGATGGGAACGATTCCCGACGCCGTTTCCGGCTGAGGCCCTCGC
This sequence comes from uncultured Methylocystis sp., assembly GCA_964543915.1. Classification (GTDB taxonomy): domain Bacteria; phylum Pseudomonadota; class Alphaproteobacteria; order Rhizobiales; family Beijerinckiaceae; genus Methylocystis. Next base: position 750 of record CAZJAY010000382.1, read on the forward strand.
GGCGTTTCAACTCACCGCCGCGCGTCTTGTCGTCGACGCGCCGGCGCAAAGGCCCGCCTGTCCAACGCCGTACGCCCTTCGAATGGCTGCGCAAGCGGCGTTGGAAGAAGGGTTAGACGCGGACGCCTTTTTCCGGCGCTGGTTTCGTCCCCATGACGTTCCGGGTCCTGGTTTCGTCACGGCCTATTACGAACCGGAGATTGAGGCCCGACGCGCGGCCACGCCCGATTTCGCGACGCCGATCCTGTCGCGACCGCGCGATCTTGTGACGCTCGATAAACCAATTGTCGATCAGACGACCGGCGAGAAACTCGCCGCGGCCTGGCGCGCGGCGGGTGGCGCGCTGCGCCCGTTTCATACGCGCGCAGCGATCGAGTCGGCGTCGCCGGACGATGCCCTTCTCGCGGGCGCGCGGCCGCTTGCCTATCTCCGCGACCCGGTCGAACTTTTCCTTTTACAGGTTCAGGGTTCCGGGCGGTTGCGGTTTCCCGATGGCGAAACTGTCGCGCTCACCTATGACGGGCGAAACGGCTGGCCTTATACCTCTATCGGCAAACGCCTGATCGACTTGGGAATTGTGGCCGAGCGCGACATGTCGCTCGACAATCTGAAAGCCGCCCTGCGCGCGATGGGTGTTGTACCGGATGCCGCCGGTCGCCGGTTGATGCGGGAGAACCGTTCCTATGTATTTTTCCGGATCGATGATTCGAGCGCCCGGCGCCTTGGGCCGATTGGCGGCGCGGGTTGCGTCCTGACGCCGATGTGGTCGATTGCTGTCGATCGAAACATCTGGTGTTACGGTCTGCCATTTTTTATTTCGGCCTGCGTCCCCTGGCGCGGGAAGACGGCGTCGAAACTGGAGCGTCTTATGATTGCGCAGGACACGGGGTCGGCGATTATCGGTCCCGCCCGGGCCGATCTCTTCTTTGGCTCCGGTCCCGAAGCGGGTCGACGCGCCGGCTCCGTGCGTCACGAAGAGTCGTTCGTCGCATTTTTGCCGGAGGCGCCGCCGTCGTCATGACCGAGGGGGGTTCCCGCTACGCACGGCGGCTCAGTCGCGCCGAGGTCGAATTATGGACGGTTGTGACCGAGAGCGTCCA
>CAZJAY010000383.1:0-1843 GCA_964543915.1 uncultured Methylocystis sp.
GGAGACGTTCTCGAACCGTAAGTCGATACGGCCGGCGCCGTGGCGGCGATCGGTTCGGGCGGCAATTATGCGCTCGCCGCCGGACGCGCCCTCATCGACACGCCGGCGGACGCAGAGACGATTGCGCGCCGCGCCATGGCGATCGCCGCCGATATTTGCGTCTATACGAACCACAACATCGTTGTGGAAAAAATCGGGGCCTGACCGGCAAAAGGATAAGAAAAATGGCCGATTTCTCGCCGCGAGAGTTTGTTTCGGAACTCGATCGCCACATCGTCGGACAATCGGAGGCGAAACGCGCCGTTGCGATCGCCCTGCGCAACCGCTGGCGGCGCCTGCGCCTTGAAGGATCGATGCGCGAGGAGGTTCTTCCGAAAAATATCCTCATGATCGGCCCCACGGGCTGCGGGAAAACGGAAATCGCCCGTCGTCTCGCCCGACTCGCCAACGCGCCGTTTCTGAAGGTCGAGGCGACGAAATTCACCGAGGTGGGCTATGTCGGGCGCGACGTCGAACAGATCATCCGCGATCTGATCGAGGTGGCGTTATCCATGGTGCGGGAGCAGCGCCGCAAGGATGTCGCCGCCCGGGCGGAACTCGCGGCTGAGGAACGTCTTCTCGATGCGCTGGTTGGTCCGGCGGCGGCGCCGGCGACGCGCGACAGTTTCCGCAAGCGCCTGCGCGACGGCGAACTCGAAGACAAGGAGATCGAAATCGAAATCGCGACCGGCGGCGGCGGAACGCCAATGCTTGAATTGCCGAACATGCCAGGCGCGAATGTCTCGGCCTTCTCGCTCGGCGATCTCTTCGGCAAGGCGTTTCAGGGACGCGGCCGGCCGCGCAAACTTCCCGTGCGCGAGGCCCGTCGCCCGCTCATAACGGAGGAAGGCGACCGGCTCGTCGATCAGGAAGCCAGTGTGCGCGAGGCGATCAGCGAAGTTGAAAACAATGGCATCGTCTTTATCGACGAAATGGACAAGATTTGCGCGCGCGAAGGACGCGGCGGGGCCGATGTGTCACGCGAGGGCGTGCAGCGCGATTTGCTGCCGCTGATCGAGGGCACGACGGTGGCGACAAAACACGGCCCCGTGAAGACCGACCATGTGCTGTTTATCGCGTCGGGCGCTTTCCATGTCGCCAAGCCGTCCGATCTTCTGCCGGAACTCCAGGGGCGCCTGCCGATCCGCGTCGAACTCGCCTCGCTGAACGAGGATGATTTCCGCCGTATTCTCACCGAGACAGAGGCCTGTCTGACAAAGCAGTATACTGCGCTGATGGGCACGGAAGGCGTTAACCTCGAATTTGCGCCGGACGCCGTCGACGCCATCGCGCGGATCGCGGTGGCGGTGAACAGCTCCGTCGAAAACATAGGCGCGCGACGCCTGCAAACCGTGATGGAGCGCGTCCTCGACGACGTGAGCTTCTCCGCCTCGGACCGGTCAGGCGAAACCGTCGTGATCGACGGCGCCTATGTCGAGAAACATATCGGCGATCAGGCGAAAAATCGTGATTTGAGTCGATTTATCCTGTGATGATCCGCCGGACGCGACGCCCTTGCGCCCGCCTCCGGTCGTTGTCATAAGTCCGGTCAACATTCCCCACCCAATGGCGACATCATGACCAGCTTTCCCCAGCGCGTTTTCTCCGGCGTGCAATCGACCGGAAATTTGCATCTCGGCAATTATCTTGGCGCCATCGTCAAATTCGTCGAATTGCAGAAAAATTTCGAATGTCTTTACTGCGTCGTCGATCTGCACGCGATCACCGTGCCGCAGGATCCGGTCGAATTGCGCAACAACACGCGCGAAATCACCGCCGCCATCAACGCCTGCGGCATCGATCC
>CAZJAY010000384.1:0-1829 GCA_964543915.1 uncultured Methylocystis sp.
GGCAGATCCGTGTGGATAACCTGGATCGACGTCGGGCTCTCTGGGCGATCACGCAGGACGTCGATGGCGAGGCTGATCGGCCGAAGGGAGTTTTTGCCTTGCGATGCGGCGTAGTCGACAATGACGCAAACATCTTCTTTTACCGGCGCCGCGGCGACGAGCGCGCGCCACAACGGGAGAATTTGAATAATGGCGGCCTCCTGCAGGGAAGAATTCCTGTTGTAGAAGCCGCCCCCCTGCATCGCGGTGAGGGCCGAAGAAGTCATGCGCGTTACGCCTCCGGTGTCCGGTTGCATCGGGTCGCCCGGATCGGCCGGGTCTCGTGTCGCAACGCGAGGGTGGGCCTCGTCGCGATACGCGCCACGCCATAGCACCGTCGGAACATGACGCCAAATAAGTGTTCGTGCGCCGCCATTTCGGCCAGACGGCGTGGTTTCACGGTCGGCCGCACATGGTTTTTCGCAGCGCGGGAGGTCGACCTGTCCTGGAGGGATCTGTGCCGCGGCATGCGCCTTTTTCGTCCGCCGCCCCAGTTCACCATGGGTCTTTTACCCAAAGGAGCGGTTTAGGCCGCCGGGCTTGCTCATGCGTCTTCGATCATGGATCGAGCCGATACGTCACGCATCTGAACGCTGTTGCGGGCGCGGCTGGTCGATTTTCACTGGTTCATGCCACTTCGATCTGTGGATCAAGTGTCGCGCAAATTTCCGGAATTTTTTGCTGTGTCCGTACCGACGCTCCGGACATAATCAAAGGCCGTTTATTTTGGCCGTATCTACCTACGCCTTCTACGGATACAAAGCTGCGATATCGCTGGCTGAGCCTCTGTTGCGCGGGACCGACCGGTTATGGGGCGCCCGCCAGAAAAAGTTCCAATGAGTGCAGCGCGCTGATTGTCGCTATGTCCAAAGCGTTCGCCGCCGCCCAACTCGAAGCAGTCCTGATTTTCCCGCTGTCGGTCACTGCGTCTTCCGCAACGCGGAGCAGAAATCGACCTTCGCGGCGAATGACTAAGCCCCGTCCTTGCAGGCTCAGGCCGTAGCAGCTCCCCGTCATGAAAAGTTCAGAAAGCTGTCACGCAGCGGTTAGTTATGCGTCATCGAATTGAAGTCATAGCGTCGCGTAGTTGCAGCATGGGACGCCTATGATCTGCTTATGGCGTTCACGACAAATCATCGAACAAATCCGGGGCGCGCCGCATGGATCCCGTCGCGCGGCGGCGGGTTGGCGATTAGCGCGGCTCTGGCCCATGCGCTGGACCAAGGCGCGAAAATGGATCTTGCCGCCGTGCGTATTGCGTCGGATTGCGCACGCCGTCCGGTCGTGCGTCATTTGGCGATCGCCATCAGTCGGCTCGGCAATGGCTGGATCTACCCGCTCCTGATTGGCATGGTGCTGTTCGCAGCAGGCTGGCGCGGTGCGCCCGCTATTGGCGTCGGCGCGCTCAACGCCGCCGTGTTGCATGCCTTTTATCCGTTGTTGAAAAAATATTTTCAGCGCCAGCGTCCCTTTCGCGTCGATCCGCGCCTGCCTTCGTTACTGCCAACGCTTGATGAGCATTCTTTTCCGAGCGGTCATGCCATGACGATTGTTGGCGTTCTTACACCGCTCGTCCTTGCGTGGCCCGCGATGTTGCTCTCGGCAATGGTGATGGCGGCGGCGATGGCCTGGGCGCGCGTCGCGACCGCGCATCACTTCCCGAGCGATGTCGTCGCCGGCCTCGTGTTGGGCGCCGGTCTCGCCTATCCGCTCTCGAAATTCGCGCTCGCCCTTATCTGAAACGCAACGAGGGACGTGAGCCGTAAGCGATGGCGCATACATCATTAGCT
>CAZJAY010000385.1:0-1811 GCA_964543915.1 uncultured Methylocystis sp.
TGAGATGCGCGATCGTTCCACCGAACGATTGGTCTATATCGTCGCCGAGCGTCGCGCCAGCGAGGCGGCCAACGCCGCGCGCATCGCCTGATCGACTATTCGTCGCAGTTCCCGGAAGCGTCCTGAAACGCCTCCGCGAATTTCGAGTCTGTGGTTCCGCGCAATGGCGCGAAACCGTAAAGGGCGATGAGATAGAGCGCCGCGCCGCCAAAGGCGCGCGCTTTCGGGCCCGGAGAACGGATCGGACGGATGGCTTCCGCCAGCTTTTCCGCAAAAGCCGCCTGCATCGCCGCGACGAAGGCCTGCCCCCGTCTTGAAGCCGTCTCGCGGGTCAGCACGTAACACAGCGCGACCAGCGCAGCCGTCGCCGCCATGGCGAGGAAAACGAGGTAGGACGGGTTACCCTGCTCCACCGTTACAATTGACCACAGCCTGACGCCGGCGACCGAGACGATGACCAGCGCGCCGAGCGCCTGCGCGAGCCGTTTGACCAGGCCGACCAGCGGCGGCTGCAACAAACCCTGCGCCGCCAAAGCGGCGCGCATGGGCGCGAGATCATTGAACAGATGATGGCGCAGCGCCCGATCCTCGAAAAGCTGGCGCGCGGTGGGCTTGTGGCGGATCGCAGCCAGCACGCGCAGCTCCATCTCGCTCAGCGCGCCCGGTCGCGGTTTCTCGCCGGCGGGCACGATACGGCCTTCGTCGTCGAGCATCGCATAACCGCGCTCATCGAGGTCGTAGACCAATGTCTGGATCACGCGCCCAACGCCGCCGCTGAGCAAGGCGACCGCCATCGCGTCCGGCTCATCGGGAACGGGCGGCGGCGGCGCGCGACCGGTACGATCGGCCAAATAAATGGCAAGAAACGCGAGCAGCAGCACCGCGACGACGACGACGCCAAAGAAATTCAGAAAGGCCGGTCCGGGCAGATTGAAAAAGGGTAAGTCCAGCACGCGCCCAGCCTCCTTCAGCGATGTCGCGCCGACCGCCGGTTACGCCGCAAATTGTATCATGCACGGCCTCCTCGCGCCGCGCGACGCCTTTCACGCAAAGCTCTCTGCGCATGATAACCGCCGCGCCTGAAGCACAATCGCGGCGACAACGGCCATGCCCACCGCCTGATGCGCGAGCGCGATGAGGAGATGCGGCGTCCCCGCGAAGGGCGGATCGAGCAGAACCAGCGTCGCAATCCCGAGCGCGATCTGCGCAACGACATGCAGGAAGACAATGACCGCGCCGCGCCGCGCGCGACCCTCGACATTCATCAACGCATCCGAGAGATGCAGGCCGGCGACGAGAAAAACAGCATAGGCGAGCATCCGATGCATGAACTGCACGGTGACAGGATTATCGACAAAATTGAGCGGCCACGGCTCCAGATTGAAAAGCTCCGAAACGGTCGGGATCAGTCGTCCGTCCATCAACGGCCAGGTGTTGTCGACATAACCGGCGCGCAGGCCGGCAACGAGGCCGCCGACAAAAATCTGCAGGAACGCGAGGCCGAGCAGCGCAAAGGCCTCGCCGCGCAACCGCCGGCCGGCGTCATGCAGCGACGAGGGCCGCTGTGGTCCGAGGCCGCCCGCGACCCACAGGCAGGAGGCGAAAATCAGCGTCGCCAGCAAAAGATGAATCGCGAGACGCTCCTGCGCGACCTCGGTGCGATGAACAAGTCCGGATGAGACCATCCACCAGCCGACAAAACCCTGAAGGCCGCCGAGCGCTAGGACCGCGAGCAGCGGACCCCGCGTGGCCATGGGCAGACGGCGCGTCGCCCAGAACCAGGCGAAAGGAACAACGAAGGCGACGCCAAT
>CAZJAY010000386.1:0-1810 GCA_964543915.1 uncultured Methylocystis sp.
TTCGTCGCGCTTGGCGTCGGCAGGGGCATTGCGACGATCGGCATCGGGCACGTGACATTCTCCATGTGTTTCACCACAGTCGCGATCCTCGCTGCGCTGCGCGACTGTGATCCCCGGCTGGAGGAGGCGGCGATGGATCTCGGCGCCACACCGGTAAAGGCGTTTCTCCTCGCCGCCCTCCCGCAGATTGCGCCCGCGATCATCGGCGCCTTCGTCCTGGCTTTCACCCTGTCGCTGGACGACCTCGTCATCGCGAGTTTCGCCTCCGGCCCGGGCGCGTCGACCTTGCCACTGAGGATCTTTTCCCAGGTCCGGCTTGGCGTCTCGCCGCAGATCAACGCGATCTCGACCCTGTTGCTGGCGATCGTGGGGATTGCGCTTGGCGTTGGCGCATTTGCGACGTGGCGCGCCGGGAAGCGCGGCGTGCGGGCGCCGGGATTTCTGCGCGCCTGAACGCCCGTTCCGGAAGCGCGCGGGCTCGCGATCCATTGACCATGACTTCCCGCGCCGTTTATCAGAAGCGGATAGCTTCACGAGAGTTGCCGGACCATGGCGAAGCGGGCGCAAACGACGAAGAGCGGCGGCGGCGGGGCCGCGTCGAACGGACGCCCGGCGACCGCCGACGGCGGCCTCGTTGGCCCCGTCTCGACTGCCGGGGTCGGGATAGAGGCTCCGCGCGCCCAATGGGCGGGGCTGGGCGTTGAACGACAGCTCATTCTGTGGGGCGTCGCCTGCGCCCTGTTTGCGGCGTTGCTTTATCTTCTGAGCCCGGTGCTCGCGCCTTTCGTTGCCGGAACGGCGCTTGGCTATCTGCTCGATCCCGTTGCTGACCGGCTGCAACGGATGGGAATGTCGAGGCTCGGGGCCGCCCTCCTGCTGCTCGTCGTATTCATTACGGTTCTGGTTACGGCCTTTGTCCTGCTGTTTCCGGTGCTTTCGCGGCAGTTCGCGGCTTTTCTGACTGCGTTGCCGGGCTACATCCAGACGCTCAGCGGTCTGATCAGCGAATGGCATGAGCATCTGACCGGCGAATTATTCAATGAATGGCTGCAAAGGCTCGGGCTCGGCGGGGCCGGCGCGACGCTCGACGTGCAGAAATACATCGACGACCTGACCAATCAGGCCGCCGCCGTTCTCGGCGATTTTCTGAAGTCGCTCGTCTGGCGCGGCTATGCGTTGATCAATGTCGTGGCGCTGGTCGTTATCACGCCGGTCGTGGCGTTTTATATGCTTCTCGACTGGGATCATATGGTCGCGATCATCGACGAACTTGTCCCGCCGCGTCACCGGGAGGACGTTCGCGCGCTGGCGCGCGATATCGACGGCGCGCTCGCTGGCTTTGTGCGCGGCCAGTCGCTCGTCTGCCTGTTTCTGGGCCTCTGGTATGCGATCGGCCTTACCTCCATTGGCCTGAACTTTGGTTTTCTGATCGGCGTCATCGCCGGCTGCCTCAGTTTTATCCCCTATGTCGGATCGATCACAGCCTTCGTTTTTTCAATCATCATCGCAACCGTTCAGGCGTGGCCGCATCTTGGTCTGCCGATCGAGGCGATCGCCATTGTCACATTCGGCCTGATTATGGATGGCTATGTGCTGTCGCCGCGTCTTGTCGGCGCTTCGGTGGGCCTGCATCCTGTATGGATCATGTTCGCCCTGCTGGCTTTCGGCGCGCTTTTCGGATTCACGGGGATGATTATCGCCGTGCCGACCGCAGCGGCGCTGGGCGCCATCCTGCGTTTCCTCGCCAGCCACTATCGGGCGAGCACGCTCTATCGGGATACCGGCCATGGCTATGATCAGGCGCGCGCGC
>CAZJAY010000387.1:0-1809 GCA_964543915.1 uncultured Methylocystis sp.
GTTATGGTGGGCGGCATCATTCCGTTTTGGTGGGCGGCTTCGTCAGGAATCAGCAATGACGAAGACTTTTCGTTTCGCGCCTTCGCCGAATGGCTATCTGCACCTCGGTCACGCCGCGTCGGCGCTACTGAATGCGCGGCTCGCGCGGGAAAGCGGCGGACGCTTTCTCCTGCGTATCGAAGATATCGACCGGGGTCGGGCGCGTCCCGAGTTTGAGTCGGCGATCCTTGAGGATCTCGCCTGGCTCGGGCTCGAATGGGCGGGTCCGGTCCGTCGGCAATCTGAGCACTTCGACGATTATGCGCAGGCTCTGGGCAGGCTTGACGCCATGGGTCTCCTTTACGCCTGCGACTGCCGGCGATCGGACATCGCGCGCGCGGCGGCCGTTCAACCGGACTGGCCGCGTGACCCGGACGGCGCGCCGCTCTATCCGGGTCTTTGCCGGGAGCGGCCGCAGCGCTCGGCCAGCGCGATCCTTGCGGAGGGCGGCGTCGCGCTGCGCCTCGACATGCGCAAGGCATTGGCGCTGGCGGGGCAGGGCCTGTCCTGGCTCGAAGACGGCGCGCGCGTCGACGCCGAGCCTGCCCTCTGGGGAGATGTCGTACTCGCACGCAAGGACACGCCGGCGAGCTATCATATTGCGGTGGTCGTCGACGACGCCTTGCAGGGCGTGACGCACGTCGTGCGCGGGCGGGATCTTCTGCCGGCAACGAGCCTGCATCGGCTTCTGCAGCGTCTACTTGATCTGCCAACCCCTGATTATCTGCACCATTCGCTGCTGCTCGACGCGGACGGCGAGAAGCTTGCCAAAAGCCGGGGCTCGGAGAGCTTGCGGAATTTGCGCCGAAACGGGAGAGATGCGGCCGGGATCAGAGCGCAACTTGGTTTCTGATCAATGGATCGGCGCGTTAACGGATGCACGCGGCTTTTGCTGTCTCCCGGCGCATTCGTCAGGCGCTGAATCCTTCTCCCATGTTCAATCGGGGCGCGCTTTCCGCGGGGAACATTGTCCCCGCTCGCAGGATCAAGCCATCATGCGCGGCGTGACAGCTTATTTCCCGCCCCGCGCGGCGATCCTCGCTGCGTCATTGTTCGGGGCCTTCGCCATGAGCGAATCGATTCGATCGCGTTCGCGTTTGAATTCGGTGAGCATGCGGCCCTCGATTTCCCGCGTGCGGGCCAGCTTCACGCGCATCGGATCGACGAAATGGCCATTGACCATGACTTCGTAGTGTAGGTGCGGTCCGGTCGACAGGCCGGTGGAGCCAAGGAATCCGACGGTCTGTCCCTGTTTCACGCGAACGCCTTCAGTGACGCCGCGCGCGAAGCCGGACATGTGATTATATGTCGTGATGTAGCCGTTGGCGTGCTGGATTTCGACCCGGCGGCCATAGCCCGAATCCCATTGCGCCTTGATCACCGTGCCATTGCCGGCCGCAAGAATCGGCGTGCCAATCGGCGCCGCCCAATCGACGCCCGTGTGCATTTTGTAATAACCGAGAATTGGGTGACGGCGCATGCCGAAGCCCGAACGCGTCTCGCCAATGGCGATTGGTTTGCGCACGAGGAATTTGCGGCTCGATTTGCCGCTTTCGTCATAATAGTCGACGAGCCCGTCGTCGGCTGTCTGGAAGCGATAGTAGCGATAGGTTTCGTTGCGGGTCGTCAGGGACGCGTAGAGCAGGGAATCGCGCCCCGGCGACGAGCCATATTCGGGCTCGTCAAAGAAAAGGTCTACCGAATAGCCGCCCGAAACGCTGCGATGGAGATCCGCGTCGTTGCCGAAAATCCGGCTCAGTTCCGCGAGGA
>CAZJAY010000388.1:0-1795 GCA_964543915.1 uncultured Methylocystis sp.
TTACGCGTTCATGATTCCACGGGATTTTGCCTGTCGATCGGGCGAGCAGGAAATCCAGTGATTGCGGCGGCATACCCAGCAGCACGCGTAGGGCGTTCAGTCCCTGATTCAGTTGAATTTGCAGACGCGGAACGGAGGCTTCCGTATTCGAGAGGAGATTCTCGGCCTGATGGACGTCGAGCAGTGTTGAGACGCCGCCCTCGAAACGGTCGCGCGCGATCCGCCCTACATATCTCTGACGGGTGCCATTTTCGCGCGCGATGGCGATCTGACGCTCAAGAACCCTAATGCCGATGTAGGTGGTGGCGACGTCGCCAAGAAGGGTGACGAGCGTATCGTCATAGGAGGCGATGGACGCGAGATATTGGGCGTCGGCGGATTCGACGCCGCGTCGGATCCGTCCCCATAGATCGATTTCCCAGGCAGCCTGAAAATGCAGCGCATCGAGCCAGAAAGTTTTCAGCCTGTCCGATGCGCCGCCGGCGCCGAGCGGTATCGCCTGGCTCATGCGGGTGAGACGCAGTTGTCCTGTGCCTTGCTGCATTTGCGGATAAAGCTCGCCGACCGCGATGCCGAGTTCAGCGCGAGCCTGCAAAACGCGCGTCCCGGCGCTCAGCAAGGTGAGATTCTGTTCGCAGGCGATTTCAATCAGTCGATTGAGCGCCGGATCGTGAAAGACCCGCCACCATGCGCGACGATCGACCGAATTCTTGCCCGTCTTTTCCTGCGCGCCGAGCCATTTGTCGGCGACGGGCAGTTCCGGCTCTTTGTAGTCCGGGCCAACCATCATGCAACCCGTCTGAAGGGCTGTCGCGAGCAATGTCAGGCAGGCGGCCGCGGACGATCGGCGGGAAAGAACGCTGTCGAACCGGTCGATGCCTGGTTTGTTTGCAAAAATCCCCCGCTTTTTCGCGCATTTTGCGGCGACGGATTTCACGAGGGGGCGTTGCCGGCGATGGGCGGGGTCAGAGTGAAAGGGCATCGGCCATCCGGACAACCATCGTATAAAATTCTTTGAATACAGCTGGTGGCATGCTCGCGCCGATGGCTGCGAGACCCCGCGCATTCAGGGCTCGGCAGGCCGACGGCATTGTCTGCGCGACGACATTGGAACGTTGCGGACATTACAGCCCGTGGCGGCTCGACGGCAATGACGGGAAGAGTCTCGCGACGGACCTGGACAGGTCGTTGTTTCGATCGGCTATTGACGATCCTGTGCGCGGTTGCGGGCGTCGAAGGACTTTCGACATCGCGAGATCATCTGGAAGGCTAGAATAAACAGTTGCTTATGCAGATGCACGCCTATCGGGTCGGGCGCCTGACAGAGCGACTGGCTCGGCGCCCCCGAGATCTGGCGCGCACTTCACGGGAATGCGGCATCCACAGAAAAATGCAGCGGCGCCGGTGAGCGATCATTCGTTATTGGACGTCGTCAGACGGATAGCTCCGTGGGAGCGGGGATTCAGGATGAGAGCCGGGCGCGCCTGCTGTCATCTCCCGACGTTGAACCGGCGCGGGCTTCACGACGATCAGCGTTGTTGGGTTTTCAGCTCCTGTCGATCCACGCCCGCCTGCACAGATTTCCGGTGTCGAACGATCCTGCATCATTCCTGCCTTCCTTTCGCAAGCTGGAAGCGCGGAATATGAGAAAGGATGCGGGACCTGGACTGTGCGATTGCGCACGGACCCGCGATGTTGGGTCGGAGACGCGTTTCAGCGCCGACGCGTGATATCCCTGTGCGTCGCAAGCGTCGTCTCTCCCGCGAACGCCGCATGGCTATGATTTTCACGAACG
>CAZJAY010000389.1:0-1795 GCA_964543915.1 uncultured Methylocystis sp.
CGCGACCAAGGTTGCGCAGCTCTCGACCGCGCCGGCGGCCATGCTGGCGCGCGTATTCGGGGCCTACTCCAAACGAGACGCGGACTGAGAAGGCGCACAAACGCGAACAGAATCAGATTCAAAGGACGTAAATCATGGCTAATCTCGAAAAGATCGTTGAAGACCTCTCGGCGCTGACGGTTCTCGAAGCCGCCGAACTGGCGAAGCTGCTCGAAGAGAAGTGGGGCGTTTCGGCGGCTGCGGCCGTCGCCGTCGCCGCTGCTCCTGCGGCTGGCGGCGGGGCCGCTGCCGCCGTCGAGGAAAAGACCGAGTTCGACGTGATCCTCGCCTCCGCCGGCGAGAAGAAGATCGAGGTCATCAAGGAAGTCCGCGGCATCACCGGCCTCGGCCTGAAGGAAGCCAAGGACCTCGTTGAGGGCGCGCCGAAGCCGATCAAGGAAGGCGCCTCCAAGGAAGAGGCCGAGAAGATCAAGGCGACCCTCGAGAAGGTCGGCGCCAAGGTCGAACTCAAGTAATTACTCCAGACCGCCCGTCAGGCGGTCGGAGGTCGAATTCGCGGTCCCGGCTTCGCGCCGGGGCCGCGCGCGGTTGAAGGGGGACCCGCAGGCAGGGGCCGCGGGATCCGGCAGAGCGACGGATGGCTTGCTGCGAGCCGTCGGCTCTCACGAGAAGAGGCTCGAAAAGCGACATGGCTCAGACGATGGCTCAAACGTCGGCGCGCAGGTTCACCGGTCGCAAACGCATCCGTAAATTCTTCGGCCATATCCGCGAAGCGGCGGCGATGCCGAATCTGATCGAGGTCCAGAAAGCCTCCTACGACCAGTTCCTGCTCGTCGACGAGCCAAAGGGCGGTCGTCCCGACGAAGGACTTCAGTCGGTCTTCAAATCCGTTTTCCCGATTTCCGATTTCTCGCAGGTCTCGCTGCTCGAATTCGTCCGCTACGAATTCGAAGCGCCCAAATATGACGTCGACGAATGCCGCCAGCGCGGCATGACCTTCGCCGCGCCGCTCAAGGTGACCCTGCGCCTCATCGTGTTCGACGTCGATCCGGACACCCAGGCCAAATCGGTCAAGGACATCAAGGAGCAGGACGTCTACATGGGCGATATGCCCTTTATGACGTCGAACGGCACATTCATCGTCAACGGCACCGAACGCGTCATCGTTTCCCAGATGCACCGCTCGCCGGGCGTGTTCTTCGACCACGACAAGGGCAAGAGCCACTCCTCCGGCAAGTTGCTCTTCGCCGCGCGCATCATTCCCTATCGCGGTTCATGGCTCGACATTGAGTTCGACGCCAAGGACATCGTCTACGCGCGCATCGACCGCCGCCGCAAGATTCCGGTGACGTCGCTGCTTTACGCCCTTGGCCTCGACGGCGAGGAAATCCTTTCGACCTTCTACCGGAAGATCATCTACAAGGCCGACGGCGAGAACTGGCGCATGCCCTTCGACGCCGATCGTCTGAAAGGCGTGAAAGCGACGGTCGACATCATCGACGCCGACACTGGCGCCGTGATTCTCGAAGCGGGCAAGAAGCTTGCGGTTCGCGCTGCACGCCAGCTCGCCGAGAAAGGCGTGAAAGCCATCCGGGTGCCGCCGGAAGATCTGTATGGACAATATCTGGCCGAGGATCTGTTCGACCCCTCGACGGGCGAAATCTTCGCCGAAGCGGGTGACGAGATCACAGCGAAAACGCTGCCGCTTCTGATCGAGAAGGGCTTCGACGAGCTGCCCATCCTCGATATCGATCACATTAATATCGGCCCCTATATTCGTAATACGCTGGCGATC
>CAZJAY010000390.1:0-1791 GCA_964543915.1 uncultured Methylocystis sp.
TGACGTTCGGCGCAGGCCCGACGGATGCGCAGATGCTCGATAACGCCGACTGGCTCGCCGGCCTGAATTATATTGATTTCCTGCGCGACGTCGGGCGGCATTTCTCCGTCAATCGCATGCTGACCATGGATTCCGTCAAGCTCCGACTTGAACGTGAACACGAGCTTTCTTTTATCGAATTCAACTATATGTGCCTGCAGGCCTATGATTTCGTGGAAATCAACCGGCGATATGGCGCGTTGCTCCAGATGGGCGGCTCGGATCAATGGGGCAACATTGTCACCGGCCTTGATCTGGGCCGGCGGATGGGCGCCCCGCAGCTCTATGCGCTGACCTCGCCGCTGCTGACGACCGCCTCGGGCGCGAAAATGGGCAAGACCGCCGCCGGCGCCATCTGGCTCAACGCCGACATGCTCGCGCCCTATGATTACTGGCAATACTGGCGCAACGCCGAAGACGCAGACGTCGAGCGATTTCTGAAGCTTTTCACTTTCCTGCCGCTCGACGAAATCGCTCGCCTCGCGGCGCTTGGCGGCGCCGAGATCAATGAGGCGAAAAAGACGCTGGCGACCGAGGCGACGGCGCTCATCCACGGTCGGGAGGCCGCGGACCAGGCGGCAGAGACGGCGCGCGCCACCTTTGAAGAAGGCGCAACAGCGCTTACCCTGCCGCAGGTTCCGGTCTCCGCCGATGACGTCGCAGCCGGCCTCGGCGTGCTCAGCGCCTTTGTGAAGGCCGGCCTTCTCGCTTCAACCGGCGAAGCGCGACGACAGGTGAAGGGCGGCGGGCTGCGCGTCAATGACACGCCCGTCACCGACGAACGCGCCACAATCACGGAAAAGGATTTCGATAAGGAAGGCGTGGTCAAACTGTCGTTCGGCAAGAAGAAACATGTTCTGCTGACCCGCGGCTGAACCGGGTCAGCGCATGCCCGGCACATGGGCGGTTCCGTCGATCACGCCCATGATCTTGCGCATCAGACCCGGCGCAATCGCCGACAGCGGATTGACCGTGACGATCGGCGCCGAAATATCGCCGGTCAGCCGATAATTGAGTGCGAAAACCCCTTCGTTCTGACCACCGGCGACGAGCACGCCGACAACGGGGATGTGTGAAAGCAGACTGTTCAGGGCGTAGGCCGGCACATAGGAGCCCGAGAGGTCGAGACTGTTTTTCGGGAAATCGATAAATCCGTCGAAGGTCATGCCGATCGCCGGACCAGACATAACGCCGGAGCGCACGGTCAGACGGCCGCCACCCCAGCCGAAATCGGCGAGTAGTTGGCCGACCTGGACGGAGTCGGGATCGAAGCGCATGACGCCACGCTCGTCGGCGCGAACATTGCCGCCCTGCGCCATCAATTGGCGCATCGTCGGTTCGCCTTTGACGTAAAAATCCCTGATCCGGATTTCGCCATCCGCGCGGCCTTGCGCCAACTGGACGCTCGCGCTCAGGAAACCGTTCTCCATCTTGCGATAGAGATCGAGGAAGGAGAGCAGCGAGCCGGCGTCGTTGGTCGAGATTTCGAGTTGCGGCGCATCGTTCTGGTTTCGCTCGATCGTGGCGGAAATGCGCTCGCGGCCGAAATTGCCGGACATCATGAGCGTTTTCGGTCGCCCGCCGCGCATTTCAAGTTTCAGATCAACATTGGAAAGAATTTGCTTGCCGTGGCCGGTGACGATCGCCGATTTGAAGTCGATGGCGTAATCGCCGCCGCCGCCGGCGCTGCGCGGCATCCGCCCGGAATCCCCGCACCAGGCGCCGGCGGTTCGCAGGATAGACTGCATCATC
>CAZJAY010000391.1:0-1790 GCA_964543915.1 uncultured Methylocystis sp.
GGCGTGATGCGGTTTCTTTCTCGCCGCGCCATTGCGTTCGTCCTGCGCTCTGGCTGCCCGATGCTGCGGCTACAGGCCGGACTCGATGCCGCCCGTCGCGAGGAAATGCTCCAGCCAGTGAATGTCGTAAACGCCGTTCTGCACATCGGCGTTGCGCACAAGCGTCCGGAACAGGGGCAGGGTGGTGTCGATGCCGTCGACGATGAATTCGTCGAGCGAACGGCGCAGCCGCATCAGCGCCTCGGTGCGATTGCGGCCGTGGACGATCAGCTTGCCGATCAGCGAGTCGTAGTTCGGCGGAATCGCATAGCCCTGATAGACGGCGGAATCCACGCGCACGCCGACGCCGCCGGGCGGATGATAATAGGCGATCCGGCCCGGCGAGGGACGGAACGTCAGCGGATGTTCGGCGTTCACGCGGCATTCGATCGCGAGGCCATAGAACCAGATGTCTTCCTGCTTCAGCGACCGCGGCGAACCGGCGGCGACGCGGATCTGCTCGCAAACGAGATCAACGCCGGTGATTGACTCCGTCACCGGATGTTCGACCTGAATGCGCGTGTTCATTTCGATGAAATAGAACTCGCCGTTTTCGTAGAGGAATTCGATCGTGCCGGCGCCGGCGTATTGCAAGTCGCGCATGGCCTTCGCGCAGACTTCGCCGATTTCGCGACGCTGCGCGTCGTTGAGCGCGGGGGAGGGGCTTTCCTCAAATACCTTCTGGTGCCGACGCTGCAGCGAGCAATCGCGTTCGCCGAGGTGGATCGCCTGGCCCTTGCCGTCGCCGAAAACCTGAATTTCGATGTGGCGCGGCTTTTCGAGATATTTTTCGATATAGACCGTATCGTCGCCAAACGCGGCCTTGGCTTCCGTACGCGCGGTCGCAATGGCGACGCCGAGATCCTGCCGGTCGCGCGCGACTTTCATGCCGCGTCCGCCACCGCCGGAGGCGGCCTTCACGAGCACCGGAAAACCGATTTTATCCGCGATTTTCAGCGCTTCCTTCTCGCCGAGCACCGGCCCGTCCGAGCCCGGAACGCAGGGGATGCCGAGCTTCTTCGCGGTCGATTTGGCTTCAATCTTGTCGCCCATCAGCCGGATATGTTCGGATTTCGGGCCAATGAAGGTGATGTTGTGCTCTTCGAGGATCTCGGCGAAACGCGCGTTCTCCGAGAGACATCCGTAGCCGGGATGCACGGCGTCGGCCCCGGTGATCTCGCAGGCGGAAAGCAGCGCCGCAATATTGAGATAGGAGTCGAGCGCTGCGGGCGGGCCGATACAGACGGATTCGTCGGCAAGCTTCACATGCATCGATTGAGCGTCGGCGGTTGAGTGGACCGCGACCGTCGCGATGCCAAGCTCCTTGGCGGCGCGCAGGATACGCAGGGCGATTTCGCCGCGATTGGCGATGAGAATCTTGTCGAACATCCGGCCCCTATTCGATCACGAGAAGCGGTTCGCCATATTCGACGGGTTGGCCGTCATCGACGAGGATCGCGGTGACGACGCCGGCTTTGGGGGCGACGATATCATTGAAGGTCTTCATCGCCTCGATCAGCAGCAGTTTATCGCCCGCCGCGACACGCGCGCCAATCTCGAAAAACGGTTTGGCGTCCGGATTGGGGCGCAGATAGGCGGTGCCGACCATCGGCGATTTGATCGCGTTCTCGTAGCTGCGGTTCTCGGCGGCCGGTTCGACCGGGGCGGGTCGCGCGGCCGCAGGCGTAGCCGGCGCATGATGGACCGCGGGCAGGGTCGGGGCCGCCGCGACAGTCACAGTCGCGGGCGCG
>CAZJAY010000392.1:0-1785 GCA_964543915.1 uncultured Methylocystis sp.
AAGGCGATGTATCTTTCCTGCGATACATTCCGTCGCAATGGCGTGCGGAAAGACATTGTGGTTGAATTCCATAATGCAGGCGCAGTGCTATTTGGCGTTCCGCAATATGTTCCGGCGCTTATGGAATATGTCGAAAAATATGGGATCCGCCTCAATCTCGAGTCGAAGCTTGTCAGCGTCGATGGGCCGAATCGCGTCGCGACATTCGAACGCAAGGGGGCGGACGGCGCGATCGAACGTGTGACGCGTGAATTCGATATGCTTCACGCAGTTCCGCCGCAGGTCGCGCCCGATTTCATCGCGCAGAGCCCCCTAGCCAGTGAAACGGGCTTCATCGCGGTCGATCCGGCTACGCTGCAACCTGTCCGATTTCCGAATGTCTTTGCGCTCGGCGACGGGACGACAACGCCCAACGCCAAAACGGCCGCCGCCGCGCGCAAACAGGCGCCGGTTGTCGACGTCAATCTTCTCGCTGTGCTCGACGGCCGTGAACCGCTTGTCGCCTATGATGGTTATGGTTCCTGCCCGCTGACCGTCGAGCGCGGCCGCATTGTGCTCGCGGAATTCGGCTATGGCGGCAAGCTTTTGCCGAGTTTCCCGAAATGGCTCATCGACGGCACGCGCCCGACGCGCGCCGCCTGGTTTCTGAAAGATCGTCTGCTGCCGCCCATCTACTGGCATCTGATGCTGCGCGGCCGTGAGATCCTGTGCAAGCCGCATATGCATTGCAAAAACGAAACAGCGAACGCGTCGTGACGTTGGATGCGCTCGCCGGCGCTTTACATTCGGATGCGATAGAAGCGTTCCTTCATCCGTTTTTGCATCTGCATCCGCTCATTCATCTTGGACGGGCGGGCGCCGGCGCGCTGGTCGGCTTCGTGCTTGGCCTTGTCGGCGGCGGCGGCTCGGTCCTTGCCGTACCGCTTATGGTTTACGCCATCGGCGTCAGCAATCCGCATGTCGCTATCGGCACGAGTGCGCTTGCGGTCGCTGTCAATGCGCTGCTCAATCTCATCTCCCACGCGCGCGCCGATAATGTGAAATGGCGTTGCGGCGGCATGTATGCGAGCGCCGGCGTCGTCGGCGCGCTGGCCGGCTCGTCGCTCGGCAAGGCCTTCAACGGGCAGAGTCTGCTGTTCCTGTTTGCGCTGGTCATGATCGGCGTCGGCGTCGCCATGTTGCGGGGACGCGGCAATCCGGGCGATCCCGGCGTCGAGTGCACGATCGAGAAAGCGCCGAAGGTGTTGGGCTATGGTCTCGTCACCGGTCTTTTCTCCGGTTTTTTCGGCATCGGCGGCGGCTTTCTGATCGTTCCGGGGCTTGTCGGTTCGACCGGCATGCCGATCGTCAAGGCGATTGGCACCTCGCTCGTGGCGGTCGCCGCTTTTGGTTTTACAACCGCCTTTAATTATACGCTTTCCGGGCTCGTCGATTATCCGCTGGCGGCGACGTTCCTTTTTGGCGGCGCGCTGGGCGGTCTCGCGGGCGCACGACTTGGCAAGGCGCTCGCCTCACGCGGCGATCGGCTGACGACGATCTTCGCCAATATGATTTTTGCGGTCGCCGGTTATATGATCGCTCGGACCACCTGAGCGCGGGTCGATCCGGATCGACGCGACCTTTCAGCTGCGCGACAGGCGGAAGACGCAGCGATATTTGAATTTTACGTGGCCGAAAAAATCTTTTCTCGATTCTTCCGCAAAGCTTGCCGTCGTAATTTCACGACCGGTAAAACGCTCATGCAGAGCGGCGCGTTCCTGTTCGCAGACCTCATCGGCGTTTTGT
>CAZJAY010000393.1:0-447 GCA_964543915.1 uncultured Methylocystis sp.
ACCGGACCGGCGGCCCAGCGCGCTATGTGCGAGTTGCGGAAACGGGCGGACGCATCGGGTTCATCACGCCGCTCACGCATAATTTCTGCGAAAGCTGCAATCGCGTGCGCGTGACCTGCACGGGCACGCTTTTCATGTGTCTCTGTCAGGAGGACGCCGCCGATCTGCGAGCGCCCCTGCGCGCCGGGACCGACGATGGCCCGCTGCACGCCGCAATCGCGGCAGCGATCGCACGCAAGCCGAAAGGTCATGATTTTGTGATCGATCGCGCCACCCAGGGGCCGGCGGTTTCGCGGCATATGAGCGTCACCGGCGGTTGAACGGAGGAGGCGTCAGGGCGTCGCGCTTGCGCGCGCCGCGTAGCGCGCAAAAAGAATTTGCGTGTCGCCGTATTTTCGCGCGTCTGCGAGGACAAAGGCCTCGGGCAGGCTGACCGTCGCGTCCGCC
>CAZJAY010000393.1:457-1785 GCA_964543915.1 uncultured Methylocystis sp.
TCGAGGACGGCGAGCGAGAAACGTTCGCGGGGCGGCGCAGCCCCGAGGCGGGTCGCATCCCGGCGGAACACCCGGGTGACGCCGCCCAGTCCGAATGACTCGATATTCTGCCGTAGCAGCGCCCGCGCCTCCGCGCCATCATCGATGAAAAGCGCGCGCGTCGCGCCGCGCGACAACGCCTCAAGCCCGAGGGCGCCGGTCCCGGCGAACAGATCGATGACGGCGGCGCCGGCGGCCGGGTCGCCGAAGCTGTGCCGAAGGATGTCGAAAATCGTTTCGCGCAATCGCTCCGAGGTGGGTCGAACCGATTGCGTCCGCGGCGCGGCCAACGACCGTCCGCGCAAGGCGCCGCCGACGATCCGCACGGCTTACGCCCCGCGCGGCGGTCGACGCGGCCCCGCGCCCTGGCCTCGGCCTGGTCCCTTGCCCGGTCCTCTGTTGGGCCCTTTGCCGGGACCCCTGTTTGGCCCCTTGCCCGGCCCCCCCCCCCCTCTCTTGCCCGGCGGCCCCTTGGCGAAGGAGCCTCTGTCCGGCCGCTCCCTGTCCGACGGTCCCCTGCTCCGGCTTCCGCCAGGCTTCCTGTCCGAGTCCCGGAAACCCGCGTTCCGCGCCTCGCGTTCCCTCGGCGCGCGGCCATCGGCATGGCGCGCATCAAAGGCGCGCGTCTGGTCCCGCTCCGACGAGCGTCGCGGCGCGTCTCCCGCGCCACGGTCGAACCGCCGTCCCGCACCCCTTTGCTCCTTGCGCGTTTCTCCGTCGCTTCCGCGCCGGGCGGGGCCGGCGCCGTCCCGCGAATCGCGCATGCGGAAACCTTCGCCGGTCCGCGTCCCACGACCGTCCGCCCCGCGCCGATCGTCCCGCATCGCGTTGCGCGGTCTTTCCCGTTGCCCGGCGCCTGTTCCCGCGCGTGCGCTTTCGTCTCGTTCTTCGCGCACCGGTCCGGCGCGCATCGCATCAAAACGCCGCGCATTGCGCGACGACGCGCGATCTTCTGCGTTCTTTCGCGCCGCCGGCGTCACGCGTTCGACGACCACGGCGCGGCCCTTTCGATCCGCCGTGGCGCCGCGCTCGACCCTTCGGCGCGGTTCGGCGGCGTTGTCGGCCGCCCGCTCGCGTCGCAGCACCGTGACATGTTTGCGCGGACGCTTTTCGATGCGCGCGCGCCGCTCCTGCTGTTCCGCCGGGGAGAGTTCGCGGGCCGGCGCGCCAAAATCCACGCCGGCGAGTTCGGCGAGGTTTTTGCCAAGCTGATCGCGCAGCACCCGAAGCCGCACCTCCTCGACCGCGCCCTCCGGAAGTTCGCCCAGCTGGAAGGGGCCGTAGGAAAC
>CAZJAY010000394.1:0-1783 GCA_964543915.1 uncultured Methylocystis sp.
GGCTGCGCGCTCGCACCATCTGATCGAGATCGACGCCTGCCCGCTTTTCGCGCCAGAGCTCAGGGACGCGATCGGCGCCGCACGCGACCTTGCGCAAATTCTCTCGCCGCGCGGCAAGCCGCTGGACATCGCCGCAACGGCGACGCCCGCCGGACTCGACGTCGATTTGCGTGGAGCCGGGCCGCTCGATGAAAAGGCAACGGGCGCGCTGTTCGATTCGGCGGTAAAACATGATCTCGCGAGATTGAGCAATCACGGAACGCTCGTTGCGCTCCGACGGCGACCCTGTGTCGGGATTGACGGCGTGCTGACCCCCTTGCCGCCCGGCTCCTTTCTTCAGGCGACCGAAGCGGGAGAGGCGGCGCTTGCGTCGCGCGTCCTCGCAGCGACGAAAGGCGCGAAACGGGTCGCGGATCTCTTTTGCGGGATCGGCACCTTCGCGCTGCGGCTCGCGCGTTTTGCGGAAGTGGAGGCTTACGACGCGGGCTTAGCGGCGATTGACGCGCTTAACGCCGCCGCGAAAGGGGCCGCCGGACTTCGTCCGCTCGCCGCGCATCGTCGCGATCTTTTTGCGCGACCGCTGACGGCCACTGAACTCACGAGGTTCGACGCGGTCGTTTTCGACCCGCCGCGCGCGGGCGCACAGGCGCAGGTCGAGACGCTGGCGCATTCCGGCGTCCCGCTCGTCGTCGCAGTATCGTGCAATGCACAAAGTTTCTCCCGCGACGCCGCAATTCTCATCAGCGGCGGATATTCCGTGAGCGAAATCACGCCGATTGATCAATTTCGTTACGCGCCACACGTCGAGATTTTCGCCCGCTTTACGCGCGCCGCCACGAAAACAGGGGCGCGCCGACGGCTGCTTGGCTGAATATCCGGTCGATTTGGCGAAATTCTCCGCATGCGCGGGCGGGCATTGTGACGAGAATGATACACGACCGCGGTTTCAGCGTTTCGCATGGCGTCGCCATAACAAGGCTGTTGCCGAACCGGAAAAACGGGCATAACATTTGCCTATAGTTCGGCGCAACCGGAAATCCTAATGGTTTCCGCGAACTGGAAGGAGATAGTCATGATGAATGCGCTTATCGCCGCAGCATTGTGTAGTGTCGTCCTAATGAGCGCCCCTGCTGCCGCGCGCTCCTATGTCTACGCCCGCAAGAAAGACGCCCGTAAACGTCGTTCGCGCTGACGCAAAAACCGGAAGGGCGCAATCACTGGGTTTTTCGCAGGAATTCGTTGACGCGCCCGTCCTGCTCGAACGTCTCTCGGCGATCGTCGGTGAGTCAAACCTAACGCTTGATCCGGCTGCGCTGTCGTCGGCGCTTTTTGAACCGCGTGGCCAGTATCGCGGTAAGGCGTTATGCCTCCTGTTCCCGGATACAACGCAGCGCGTGGCGCGCACCCTGGAATTTTGTAATTCGCATCGTATTGGCGTCGTTCCCCAGGGCGGCAATACGGGACTCGTCGGCGGTCAAACGCCGGATGCCTCCGGCCAGCAAGTCGTGCTTTCCCTTTCGCGGCTTCGTCAGATGCGGCGCATCGACCCGGCGAATAATTCCATTATCGTGGAAGCGGGCGTGACCCTGGCCGAAGCCCAGCAATATGCCGCGTCTGCGGATCGTTACTTCCCGCTTTCGCTGGCGTCTGAAGGCTCCTGCACCATTGGCGGCAATCTCGCGACCAACGCCGGCGTCGTCCATGTGTTCGCCTATGGCATGTCCCGCGATCACGTTTTGGGCGTGGAAGTTGCGCTTGCGGTCGGCAGAATCCTGAGCACGCT
>CAZJAY010000395.1:0-1771 GCA_964543915.1 uncultured Methylocystis sp.
TCCCGTCGCCGAGATGAACGCTCCTGCATGACCCATTCGACGGCCTATGGTCGCCGTGATCCCCGCGACGAAGCCGATCACAGGCTTGGAGAAGTTTTCCTTGATCCACGCCGCCGCCTCGGCCTCCTGCGGGCCTCCGATTTCGCCAATCAGCAGAACGGCCTCGGTCTCGGGATCATTATCGAACAACACGAGATGATCGAGAAAATACGAGACATTGATCGTGTCGCCGCCGATGCCGACGGAGGTCGAGATCCCGAGCCCGAGTTCCTTGAGCTGCGACGCCGCCTCGTAACCCAGCGTTCCGGAGCGTGAAATAAGCCCCACAGAACCCTTGTTGTAGATATGTCCGGGCATAATGCCGAGCATGGCCTTGCCAGGCGATATGATGCCGGCGCAGTTTGGTCCGACGAGCATCGGCCGTCGATCCTTCGGAAAGCGCAGGAAATATCGCTTTACACGCATCATATCCTGCGCGGGAATGCCGTCGGTGATCGAACAGATCAGTCGAATGCCGGCATCCGCGGCTTCCATGATCGCATCGGCGCAGAAAGCGGGCGCGACAAAGGTGATCGTCGCCTGCGCGCCTGTTTCGCGCACGGCTTCTTTCACAGTATTGAACACCGGCACGCCGTGATGGGTTTTGCCGCCCTTGCCTGGCGTGACGCCGGCCACAACATTGCTGCCGTAATCGATCATCTCTTTGGCGTGGAAACTGCCTTTGTCGCCCGTTACGCCCTGCACGAGGATCGGCGTCTTTTCATCGATGAGAATGCTCATGATTTCCTCCCGGTCGCGATGGCGCCGCAGCGCCCGACCGTTCCGTTCACGCCGTCGCGCCAGTCGCGCTGCGCCAGGCTGCGACAGACTTCTGCGCGGCGTCTGCCAGCGTATCGGCCATGATGATCGCGACGCCGCTTTCCTGAAGGATTTTTCTGCCGGCTTCGACATTCGTGCCCGCGAGCCGCACCACAAGCGGCACACCCTCAAGATTTTCGGCCCGAACAGCGTCGACGACGCCCTGCGCCACCCAGTCGCAGCGATTGATGCCGGCGAAAATATTGACGAGGATGACTTTTACACGTCGATCGGACAGGACAAGCCGGAACGCCGTCGCGACCCGTTCCGCTGACGCGCCGCCGCCGACATCGAGAAAATTCGCCGGATTGCCGCCCGCGTGCTTGATCATGTCCATGGTCGCCATCGCGAGGCCTGCGCCATTCACGATGCACCCGATTTCGCCATCGAGACCGATATAGTTCAGGCCGTGGCCCGCCGCCTGCGCCTCACGCGGATCAGACTGCGAGGGATCGTTCATGTCGACGATATTGCGACGACGGAAAAGCGCGTTGTCGTCGAACGACATTTTGGCGTCGAGCGCCAGAACCTTGTCGTCCTTCGTGATGACGAGCGGATTGATCTCAAGCATGGTGGCGTCATTGTCGCGAAACGCGCGATAGGCGCCCATGATGGTCTGGACCGCCCGCGACACCTGCTTGAGATTGAGTCCCAGCTGAAACGCAAGTTCCCGGGCCTGAAACTGCAGCAGACCGACCGCCGGCTCGACAATCACCTGGAGCAATTCGTCTGGGGTGTTTTTTGCGATTTCCTCAATATCCATGCCGCCATGCTTCGAGGCGATAACGCGCACGCGCTCAAGCTTACGGTCAAGCACGAAGCCGAGATAAATTTCCAGCTCGAATGGATCAGCGACCTCGATATAGACGCGCTGGACCGGCTTGCCCTCGGGCCCGGTCAGGGGCGTCACGAG
>CAZJAY010000396.1:0-254 GCA_964543915.1 uncultured Methylocystis sp.
CGCCGTCGTCGGCTTCGATACGGCGCGGCTCGCCATGATCCTCGCCGTGCTGGAAGCCCATGGCGGACTGAAGCTCGGCATGCATGACGTCTATCTCAATGTCGCCGGCGGGCTGCGCGCGGACGAACCGGCCGCCGACCTCGCGGCCGCCGCCGCCCTTGTCTCGGCGCTCTGCGGCGCGGTGCTGCCGCCGGATCAGGCCTTTTTCGGCGATATCGGGCTTTCCGGCGCGGTGCGCCCCGTGATTCACGCCG
>CAZJAY010000396.1:264-1764 GCA_964543915.1 uncultured Methylocystis sp.
GCCGGCATGCGCCTGCGCGAAGCGGGCAAACTGGGCTTTCACCAGGCCGTGCTGTCGCAGGCGCAGCAGATCGGCGACGACGACCGGCGGCTCGGGCTCACGCTGCGGCCCTGCGCGGATGTCGGCCAGCTCGTCGCGGCGATCGCCCGGACGGCGCCCGCGCGGAACTGACCTTTCCGCCGTTTTACGGGTTTCCGCGCGCGCCGAAGTTGCGCTAGAAGCAAGCCGGTCGGAAAACCACCCGGCGCAACCGGCGCCGGGCCAAATGGCCCTCGGCCGCAGAATGCCGGCAACCGATTTTCGAGTCGGGCGCAGAGAAGAGGACAGCGATGCCTTCATATCTTGATTTGGCGGTGCTTATCGTCGTCGTGGTGTCCGGCCTGCTCGCGATGCTGCGCGGCTTCACCCGCGAAATCCTCGCGATCCTGTCATGGGTCGCGGCGGCGGCGGCGGCCTATTATTTTCATCCCATGGCGCTACCCTACATCACGCCATACATAAGCAAGACCGAAATCGCTCTCGCAGGAGCGATTGCAGCGGTCTTCATTGTCGCGCTGATCGTCGTTTCGCTGTTCACCGTCAAGCTCTCGGACGTCATCCTCGACTCGAAGGTTGGCGCGCTTGACCGCACGATTGGTTTTGTTTTCGGAGCAGTTAGCGGCCTTTTGCTCGCCGTCGTCGCCTTTGTTTTCTATAGCTGGCTGGTTCCGGACGCGAATCAGCCGGTTTGGGTCCGCAATGCGCGCACCAAGCCGATTCTCGAGGCCGGGGGCGAAAAACTGCGCGAATATATGCCCGACGATCTTGATAGCATCGTCGCAAAGATCAAGGCGAAGAAAGGCGCGCCCGCGAACGAAGCGCCGCCGGCCGAACTGGAGCCGGAAAAGACGCCAACCGAGTCGAATGCGCCGGAGTCCCCGTCCGCCGATACGCCGCCAGCGGACACGCCGCCGGCCGGCGGCGCAAACTGACGCGGCGCAGCAAACGAGGCATTTGCGCGCGAACTGCTTGCGGGTCGCGCCGCAGGCTGGCAAAAAAACGGCGTGCATGCGGCGAGCGCGCCTGGCGCGGCGACCGGCCCCCGGCCGGTCCCGGCCCTAGACGGGAGACAACGAAATGACCCGGTCGCCAATCGAGAACGCAAACTGCCCCGCCGGACCGACGCACGAGGATTCCTGCGATCCGGACGGCGACCGCCTGCGCGAATATTGCGGCGTATTCGGCGTTTTCGATTTTCCCGACGCGGCGGCCATTACGGCGCTCGGCCTCCACGCGCTTCAGCATCGCGGACAGGAAGCCGCCGGCATCGTCACCTTCGATAACGGCCGCTTCCACGGCGAGCGCCGTCTCGGTCTCGTCAGCGACCACTTCGCAAAAGAGAGCACGATCCGTCGCCTGCCAGGCGTCGCCGCCGTCGGCCATGTGCGCTACGCCACGACGGGCGAAACCGTTTTGCGCAACGTTCAGCCGCTTTTCGCTGAAATCAGCAGCGGCGGCTTC
>CAZJAY010000397.1:0-1762 GCA_964543915.1 uncultured Methylocystis sp.
TAGGGCACACGCCGCCAGCCGAGCGCCGAACGATGCGTATCGGAACGAAAGCCGATCAGGGCGCGAAGCGGCGCGAAAAGCACCGGCAACGACAGCATCAGCGCGACGAGCCATGAAGGCACGCCGAGTTCGACGATCATCACCCGGTTAAGGGTGCCAATCAGCAGCACCGCCGCCATCCCAACTGTCACCTGAAACAGCGATAGCCGCAACAGACGCGCCATCGGCAGCTCCGGAGAGCCGGCGTCTGCGAAGGGAAGGATGCCCGGCCCGACGCGCATCAGGCCTCTGACGAGAGCGGCGCTGGCACGATTCATATCGGACGCGCCTCCACAGCCTGGGAAATATAGAAACCGCTGACGATTTTCTCGGTCCGCGCCATGCGCCACGCATCAAGCGGCGCATGTTCTTTCATACGCGTACCGAGAGCCGCCAGCGCAATCGGCGCAATCGCCGGCGATCGGTTGCCGCGCGGGAAAAGCTGACCCAGAGCGTGCATCGCCGCAAGCGCTGGCGTATACGGCGCAATCGTGAAAACAATAGACCCATTCACGCGCGGCGCCAGATTCGCCAGCGTGCGGGCGATATCGACGCCTTCATAATGGATGAGGCTGTCCATCGCCACGACATGATCGAACCGGCCGAAAGCAGGATCGACAAGATCGCCGACGATGAAGGTAATGCGTCCTTCGCCGAGATCGCGCGGCGCGCGTTGCTGCGCGAGCGCAATGAGCGTCGGCGAAATATCGACAGCCACGACATCGGCGCCTCGGCGCGCTGCCTCGACAGCGAGCGCGCCGGTGCCGCAACCAGCGTCAAGGAGACGCAATCCCCTGAGATCCTCCGGGAGCCATGACAGCAGAGTGCTGCGCATCGCATCGCGTCCGGCGCGCACTGTGGCGCGAATGCGATTGACTGGTGCGTCGGAAGTCAGACGCTTCCACGCCTCGACGGCGGTGCGGTCGAAATAGGCTTCCAGTTCGCCGCGTCTCGCGACATAGCCAGGCGTCGTCATCAGTCAAACCCCAGAAATTCGAAGAGATCGCGATCCTTCATCGGCTTGGCTGCGAGCGGCTCATAGCCGTCCCAAAGCTCCTGTGCGAGACGCAGATATTCCTCCTGCACCGCCTCCAGTTCGGCGGAAGGCTCCATCTCGAAAAGGGTCGATTTCTTCAGACGGCTGCGACGAATAACGTCGAGGTCCGGGAAATGCGCAACGCGCCTCAGCCCGACAGCGCCGTTATAGCGATCAATCTCATCCGTTTTTGCGCTCCGATTGGCGATGACGCCGCCCAGTCGCACCTCATAATTTTTCGCCTTGGCGTCGATCGCCGCGACGATCCGGTTCATGGCGAAGATCGAGTCGAAATCATTCGCCGCAACGATCAGCGCGCGACCGGCATGCTGGAGAGGCGACGCGAAACCGCCACATACGACATCGCCGAGCACGTCGAAAATCACGACATCGGAATCGTCAAGAAGATGATGTTCCTTGAGGAGCTTCACGGTTTGGCCGACGACATAGCCGCCGCAGCCCGTGCCTGCCGGCGGACCGCCGGCCTCGACGCACATGACGCCGTTATAGCCCTCGACGACAAAGTCCTCGACACGCAGTTCCTCGGAATGAAATTTTACGCTTTCGAGCGCATCAATAACCGTTGGCGCGAGGCGCTTTGTCAGTGTGAACGTAGAATCGTGCTTGGGATCGCAACCGATCTGCAAAACGCGTTTGCCAAGCTTTGAAAAGGCGACAGAAAGATTG
>CAZJAY010000398.1:0-1750 GCA_964543915.1 uncultured Methylocystis sp.
TCAATCAGTCGAAGTTGAGAAGATTTCCGATCTTGTCGACGGAACTGGCGAAAAAGCGCCGATTCCGGCGAGGCGAATCGTCGCGCTTTTGACGGCTGGCGCGCCGCGCGTCATCTTTTGCGATCTCCAGCCGGCGGCGGGAAGCAGGACATGAGCAATTTCGGCGGCGGCGATCTTGTCGGCGCGCTTGATCTGGGCACGACCAGCACGCGCTTCGTGATTTTCGACGCCGGCGGCGCGCCGCGCGCCATCGACCGGCGCGAGCATCGGCAAATCCTGCCCGCGCCGGGCCTTGTGGAGCATGACGCCGCCGAAATCTGGCGACACGCCTGCGCGTCCATCGTCGGAGCGCTCGAAAAATGCGGGCGCGCCGCGCGGGATCTCGCCGCTATCGGCGTCGCCAACCAGCGCGAGACCACGGTCCTGTGGGACCGCGCGACCGGCGCGCCGCTCTTCAACGCTCTTGTCTGGATGGACGCGAGGAATCAGGCGTTGGTGGATCGCTATGCGGCGATGGGCGTCGCGGAAATGGTTCGCAGCAGAACCGGCCTGCCGCTCGCAACCTATTTTTCCGGGCTGAAACTCGCCTGGCTGTTCGAGGCGCTGCCTGGCGCGCGGGAAATGGCCCGAAACGGCGCGGCGCTGTTCGGCACAATGGATAGCTGGGCCATCTGGAATCTGACCGGCGGCCCCGATGGCGGGCGCCATCTGACCGACGTCACCAACGCTTCGCGCACCCAGCTCATGAACCTCGAAACCCTCGACTGGGACCCGGAACTTCTGCGCCTTTTCGACATACCGCGCGCCTGCCTGCCCGAAATCCGGCCATCGAGCGCCATCTACGGCTTCTGCCGCGAGCCGCTCCCCGATGTGCCGGTGGCCGGCGCGCTCGGCGACCAGCAGGCGGCGCTGCTCGGCCAGGGCTGCGTCCGTCCCGGCGACGCAAAAAACACCTATGGAACCGGCTGCTTCATCCTGATGAACACTGGCGAGACGCCTTGCCGATCCGCGCATGGACTGATCACGACGGTCGCCTACCGGATCGGCGACGCGCGGCCCGTCTACGCGCTGGAGGGCGCTATCGCCATCGCCGGCGCGGCGGTGCAATGGCTGCGCGACAATCTTGGCCTGATCGTCGACAGCGACGGGATCGAGACGCTCGCGCGTAGCGTGCCGGACAATGGCGACGTCTATTTCGTGCCGGCCTTTGCGGGGCTTTTCGCGCCCTACTGGCGCGCGGACGCGCGCGGCGCCATCGTCGGCCTCACCCGCTTTTCCAACAAGGGGCATATCGCCCGCGCGACTCTCGAGGCCGCCGCCTATCAGACCCGCGACGCGCTTGCCGCCATGGTCGCCGACTCCGGGGTTCGCATCGGCGCGCTTCAGGTCGACGGCGGCATGGCCGCGAACGACCTGCTGATGCAGTTTCAGGCGGATATTCTGGACGCGCCGGTAATCCGTCCGCACGATATCGAGGCGACCGCGCGCGGCGCCTTTCTGGCCGCCGCGCTGGCGACGGGTCTCATCGGATCGATTGACGAATTGCACGCCAGCGACGCCGACGGCGCGCGCTTTACGCCCGCGATGGACGCATCGACCCGGGCGCGCCTTATCGGCGCGTGGCGCAAAGCGGTTGATCGCGCCTGCGGCTGGGCCAGTTGACGACCGCGCATTCGAAATCGACGCCGAGCCCAAGCGCCTCAAGGCGACGCTCAATGGCGGCGAGAATTTTCTGCAAAGCCTCGATCTC
>CAZJAY010000399.1:0-1749 GCA_964543915.1 uncultured Methylocystis sp.
GAGGCCCGCCGTTTCGGCGGGCCTTCGTTTTTCCGGCGCGCTGTCACAAACTGTCGCAAACCGTGACTGGAGCCGCGAGGCGGATTGAGCCTATAAATTTGGGATAGCGGGGAGGGGTGCGTCATTCGTCGGGCCAGTCGCCAGAACAGGCAACAAACGCTGCGATCCGTCGTTCGGCTCGAAGGGGTCGGCGCGCATCTTGGCCTGCCCGCCCGCGTCGATATCGCGCCGGCTGACGCCGGCTCTGGCATTGTCTTCGTTACGGACCAGGGCGAAATCCCTGCGCGCTGGAACCATGTCGACGCCGCCCGTTTGCGGATGCGTCTTTCACGCGGCGCTGCGTCCGTCTCGACCACGGAACATCTCCTCGCCGCGCTCGCCGGACTTGGCGTCGATCACGCGCGTATCTATGTGACGGGCGGCGAAATCCCGGCAATGGACGGGTCCGGGCGCAATTTCGTGGAGGCCATCGACTCCGTCGGGTTGCGACGGATGGCGGAAACGCGTTGGCGATGGCGCGTGGTCGCGCCTGTCCGGGTGTGTGAGGGCGCGGCCTGGGCCGAATTGCGGCCTGCCGCCGCCGGTTTCAGTCTCGACGTCGAAATCGACTTTCCAGCGCCTGTCGGCCGGCAGCGTCGCGCCGTGACCCTGTCGCCGGGCGTTTTCCGGCGTGAACTCGCCGCCGCGCGCAGTTTCGGCTTTCTGCGCGACGCCGAGCGTCTGTGGCAGGAGGGGCTGGCGCTTGGCGCGTCGCTCGAAAACACGCTGGTTCTCGACGACGGGCGACTCATCAATCCTATGGGCCTGCGCTTCGTCGACGAATGCGTCCGCCACAAAATGCTGGATGTCGTTGGCGATCTCGCGCTCGCCGGCGCGCCCCTGATCGGGGCGTTTCGCTCATGCCGTGGCGGCCATGCGCTCAACCTTGCGCTCCTTCGCGCCGCCTTCGCCGCGCGAGCGCTGGTTCCGGAGGCGATCGCGTCGGCGGTTCCGACGAAGATCACGCGGCGTTGCGTGGCGCTGTCGCCGGCGTCGCCATAATCTCGCCAGAACCCGCCCGTTAAGTTGCGGTGACCGTCATCCGCCGCCGGCGTGGCGGAAATTGCGGTCGACTGCGCGCGGGTCGGAATTGCGCGCGTCTGGCGGTCGCGCCCGGAAACCATGCGCGACCGATCCCGCATTCCGGGTCGCTATTGCGTGAAGACTGATTTTCGACGCAGGGACAAATCGAATGACGCTGCCTGTTTTTGCCGGTCGATCTAAAATCCGGGCGATGCGTCCGCTCGTTCTCGCGTCGCTTTCGGCGTTGGCGCTGTCTGTCGCGCCGGCGCGCGCCGACTTTATGGATTCCCTGTCGTCCGGCTTTGGCCTGTTCGGCGGCGGCGAGAAATACAAGACCGAAATCATCCCGGATGTTCCGGCGGAAGATCTCTACAATCAGGGTCTCGCGAAGCTGAAGGCCAAGGATTACGAAGGCGCGGCGAAGAAATTCGGGGAGGTGGACAAGGCTTACCCATCGACCGAATGGGGCAGGAAGGGACTTCTGATGATGACCTTCTCGCAGTATCAGAAGCCGGCCTATGACGACGCGGTGCAGTCCGCCCAGCGCTATATCGGCCTTTATCCGAACTCATCCGACACCGCCTATGCCTACTACCTCGCCGGCATGTCCTATTTCAATCAGGTGCCGGATACGATGCGCGACCAGGGGCCGGCCGAGAAGGCTGTCGAGATTTTCGGCGCGCTGAT
>CAZJAY010000400.1:0-1747 GCA_964543915.1 uncultured Methylocystis sp.
GGGGCGTGACGTACGGCTCATTGGATGCGGACATATGCCTTTTACTTTCTTCTTTCAGCGTGCGCCTTTCCGGCGGCGGACGAGTTCGAGAATCCGGGGGGTGAGGATCAGCTGCATTGCGAGATCGAGCCTGTTGCCCGGAATGACGATGGAATTCGCGCGCGACATCCAGCTTCCCGCGATCATATTGACGATATAGGGAAAGTCGACGCCGCGCGGCTCGCGGAAACGGATCACGACGATGGACTCATCCGGCGTCGGGATGGATCGCGCCACAAAGGGGTTGGAGGTGTCGACCGTCGGCGAGCGCTGGAAATTGATGTCGGTTTCCGAAAACTGCGGGCAGATATAGTGCACGTAATCGTGCATGCGGCGCAGGATCGTCTCGGTGACGGCTTCGGTGGTGTAGCCGCGCGACTGGCGGTCGCGATGAAGTTTCTGGGTCCATTCCAGATTGATCCCCGGCACCACGCCGATCTTGAGATCGGCGTAACGGGCGACATTCACCTCATCGGTCACAACCGCCCCGTGCAGCCCCTCATAGAAGAGAAGGTCCGAATTGGGGGGCAGCTCCGCCCAGGGCGTGAACTCGCCCGGCGGCACGCCGAGCCGCGCGGCTTCGGCCTCGATCGCGGCGTACTGGCGATAGCGGCCGCCGCCGGTCTCGCCGTCGTCGCGAAAGAGGGTCTCGAGTTCCGCGAGCAGATTCGCCGCCGGGCCGAAATGGCTGAAATTATAGTTTCCGCTGGCCTGCGCCTCGGCCATCTGCTGCTTCATTTCCTCCCGATCAAAGCGGTGGAAACTGTCACCCTCGACATAGGCGACCTCGATCCGCTCCCGGCGAAAAATCTGCTCGAAGGTCGCCTTGACCGAACTCGTGCCGGCCCCGGACGAGCCCGTGATTGAAATGATGGGGTGTTTGACCGACATGGGCGTCTGGATCGCTGGAATGAATCGCCGGATGGACTGCCGGATCATTTTGCCGGGTTACCGCTTGGGCAGACCCGCGCGCGGGCGGACGCCCAACCTTTTCCCGGCTTGTCGCACGCTCCGCCCCCGATGTGAAGGCTTGGCGTCCCGGTTTTGCGCGAAAGCCGGCCCGCGCCGGTAACGGCGCAGCCGGAAGCGTCGGCGCCGGACTCTTGACGGCGCGCGGGCGGCCAACCTATAGGGATTTTGTCTGCTGTCGGATGCGACAGCGGGGCGGAGTAGCTCAGTCGGCTAGAGCAGAGGAATCATAATCCTTGTGTCGGGGGTTCGAATCCCTCCTCCGCTACCAAACAAAATCAAATACTTAGATATATTTTTGACATTCGCGAGTTGTCGCATCGGGTCAATTTAAAAGTCATTGAATTTCAAAGAGTGTCAAATTTTACCAAAAATTACACGCGACAACGGCGCGACAACGAGCCACCGTTTGTTCTCAATGTCGGGAATCGCCCCTGCGTCTTGGAAGCGTGTTGTGGGCCTTCCTGCGGGCCGCGAAAACGCCAAAGATGCCGCTCGCTCTGAAGCAGTCCGCCGATGGCCTTCGAAAGCGCCCTTGTTCGCACGTAAGGCGGACGACGCCCACGCGGCGTCTGTCCCGATAGGCACTGCCGAGCTTAAGCAACAAACCGCCTCATTAGGCGACCATGGCACCGGCAGCCGCCGCAATGTCAACGGCGAATAAAATCACGCTGCAGATTATAATTCCGAGGAGTGTCTTGTTGAAGGCGTCCATTTCGTCCCCCTATTCCTTGATTGA
>CAZJAY010000401.1:0-1732 GCA_964543915.1 uncultured Methylocystis sp.
CTTTCGGCGTGTGAAACTAAAGATAAATAAAAAGTAAAACAGGATTACTTTTTTTTTGAAATCCGCGTTACTGCCCGGTGGTCTGAGCGTCGAGCCGGCAGGAGATCTGAGAAATGTCCGAACAAAAGCCGATGATTGCGGTCCTGCGGGGGGAAACGCGCGCAACGCCGCCGATGTGGCTCATGCGCCAGGCGGGACGTTACCTGCCGGAATATCGGGCGTTACGGGCGCAGGCGAAAAGCTTTCTCGACTTCTGCTATACGCCGGCGACGGCCGCCGAAGTGACGCTGCAACCAATCCGCCGGTTTCATTTCGACGCTGCGATTTTGTTTTCCGACATTCTGGTCGTTCCCGATGCGATGGGTCAGCCTGTTTCTTTCGAATCCGGCGCAGGACCGAAACTTGAAGCGCTGGAGACGCCTGAGGCCATCGATCGCCTCGGACCCTTCGAACTCGAAAAATTATCGCCGGTTTTGGAAACGATTGATCGGGTCAAAGGCGGTTTGCCGGCGGATGTGGCGTTTATCGGCTTTTGCGGCGCGCCATGGACGGTCGCAAGCTATATGATCGCGGGTCAGGGAACCCCCGACCAGGCGCCGGCGCGGCTCTTTGCTTTCCGTCATCCGGCGGCTTTCGAACGGTTGATCGAGAGGCTCGTCGACGCATCCGTCAAATATCTGATCGCGCAGATTGATGCGGGTGTTGAGGTGGTTCAGATATTCGATAGCTGGGCGGGCGTTTTGCCTCCGGGCGAATTCGCCCGTTGGTCCGCTGGTCCGATCGCCCGCATGATCGCGGCGGTCAAGGCGCAACGTCCGCAGGTTCCGGTGATCGCTTTCGTGCGCGGCGCCGACGCGCAACTGCCGTTTTTGACCCGCTCCCTGGGCGCGGACGCTTACGGAATAGATACGGCGCTCGATCCCGCCTGGGCGGTGGTGCAAACCACACAGACCACTGTATTGCAGGGGAACCTTGATCCGATCGCGCTTGTCGCCGGTGGCGATGCGCTCGATCGGGAGGTCGACCGGATTCTCGCAGCCTTCGCCGGACGGCCGCATATCTTCAACCTCGGCCATGGCGTGCTTCAGCAGACGCCTGTCGAGCATGTCGAACGGCTGGTTGCGCGCGCGCGAAGCGGGGAACGGCGCTGATGTATCTCTGGATCAAGGCGTTACATGTAATCGCCGTGATGTCGTGGATGGCTGGCCTTCTGTATCTGCCGCGCCTTTTTGTCTATCACGCCGAGAACGCCGGCGATCTTCGTCAATGCGCGACCTTCAAGGTGATGGAGCGTCGCCTCTATCGCTACATCATGACGCCGGCGATGACGATTTCCTGGCTGACGGGCATGTTTTTGGCTGTCGACAGCGGCTTTTTTTTAGCCGGCTGGTTCCATGTGAAAACGCTGCTCGTGCTCGCCATGACCGCCGCCCATGTCCATGACGGGCTTCTGCTCGCGCGTTTCGCCCGCGACGCCAACACGCATAGCCCCCGTTTCTACCGCATTATCAATGAGGGGCCGACCCTTCTGATGATCGGAATCGTCGCGTTGGTCATCGTCAAGCCGTTCTGAAAACCCCGCGCGGGAAGCTTGCGCGCGAGTAAAAAAAAGACTATTCGATAATTCTTGCCCAAAGCAGATTGTCGTCAGACGACCGCCGAGTCCATTTCCGGCGCGCGGGACCGATCCTTCCCTTCTGCATTCTTCCCTCGTTTTCCCTGAAGGCCCTGA
>CAZJAY010000402.1:0-1727 GCA_964543915.1 uncultured Methylocystis sp.
ATGTCGGCGGCGCGCGGATCCTGCGCGGACTGGAAGACGCAGCCGAATTCGAGACAATTATTGCGCGTCACGGAGCCGAGCTGATCGTTCATGGCCATAATCACCGACCGAGCCTCGCCTGGCTTTCCGGTCCCGCTGGCGGAACGCCGGTTGTTGGCGTCGCTTCCGCGTCGGCGCGGCCTGGCGGCCACCGGCCATCGGCGGCCTATCATCTCTTCGCCTTTGAGGGGAACGGCGCCGCGGCGAAAATCACGTTGCGCGCGCGTGGCGTGGACGATTTCGGCGGGATCGTCGATACGGCGCCAGTCGCGCTGACGCGGCTTAGCCGGCCGGCGGCGTGAAAAAAGCCCAGTAGCCGATCACCGCAAGCAAGCCGAAAAACAACAGCGCGCCAACCAGCTCTGCGCCGCGCAAATAGGCGCGCCAGAGCCGCTCGCGGGTTTCGCCGTTGGCCGGGAGGGGAGCCGCCGGGCGCGGCTTCACGCCCATCGACCGCGCGGCGCCGCCGCTCGCATAATCAATCGCCAGCGCCTTTTCCCGCTCGATCAGGCGATGGGCGATGTAATCCGTGATCGCATCGACCATCGTATCGATATTGTCCGCCGTTTTCAGCAAAATACGGCCGTGGCGCGTGTCCTGAAGAAAGCGGTAGGTGCGGCGGTCCGTCTCCATTTCGACAAAGCCGATTTGATCGATGAACAGACGCGGCCGCGCCCCGGGCGAAACGGCGACGTCGAAAATATCGCATTCCTCGGGCGTCTGGGCGAGAACCGGCGCCAGCGCCTCGGCCAGCAATTCGAGCCGACCAATCTCGGCGAGGCGCACTTCGGCGACGGCGGCGGAATGCTCCGCGCTCTCCGCGCGGGCGCGGCGAAGGGCGGAAGCGAGCGGCGTGACCCGGGGGGGACGGGCGGTCCGATCCGGCGATTGTGACCGGGCCTCCGACGCTTCGCCGTCGGCCATGGGACCCGAATCGGTCACTCCAGCAATCACTGGCGGACCGGCCTGTTGTGGTGCGGGCAGGGCTTCGTTCATGGGTCCCCGGTTCCGGTCCCGACTCCTGATCTGGAGTCGCGCGCCAAAAAACGTCCGTGACTTATAGCCTCTGGCGTGGCCGCTGCGAAGGCCCGGTTATGCAGCGCGGCGACGGGGTCGACTTTTTCTTCGTGGTCCGGCAAGTGAAACCCACGGAAAATGGTCGATTCCGGCGATTAAGGATGTTGGCGCCCGACGCCCGGCGCCCGGAGGCAGCATATGTCGGCGAGCCGAAAAAATGCGCGCGCGGAGGACGTCCGGATCGGGAGGTTGGCTGTCGGCCTCGTGCTCGCAGCAGCCGCCGCCTTTGAGACGACCCATGGCGTCTCGCGCGGTTTCGTCGCCGCCGCGCTGGCCGCCGGCGCGCTTTTCCTCCTGCGGCCAACGCGCGATACGACCCGCCAGCTTGTCGCGTCGGGCGCGGATTTTCTTGTCGTCGGCCTCTTTGCGCTGCTATGCGATCCGGGCCTGACCCTGTGGCGCGCGCCGGAAACGCTCGAACAGCTTTTCCGTTTCTCGCCGACGGGCGCCGGGGTTGCGACCGCGACCTATCTGCTCGGCGTCGCCGGTCTGAACGCCCGCTCCCGAATGGCGTTGCGGCTCGCCTTTCTTGCCCTGCCGCTGACTTTCAGCCTCGTTCTCGCGCTTGGCGCGCCGCCGATCACCCAAATCGGCGGCTGGCTGCTTTTCAA
>CAZJAY010000403.1:0-1722 GCA_964543915.1 uncultured Methylocystis sp.
GCGAACCACAGGGGTCGACCTAATCCCGAGCGACCGCCGGCGGGGCGGCAAGGAGACGGCCGTGAAATCTGTAGATTTTTCCTCTCCCTTTGTCGTCGATGCGCGGAAGGTCGCCAGTCTGAAAGCGGCGGCGCTCGACTTCGCGATCGGCCACGGGCTGGTTTATGTCGCCGGTTTTTCGCCTCTCGCGGGCGTACATGACGCGGCGCATGATTCGCGTCACGCACTCGCTTTTCCCTGCCACTGACATCGCGAGAGACGCGCCATGATCGGGCGCGTATTGACAGCAGGCCTGCTTGCCGGGCTCCTCACCGGCGTCGCTGTAGCGACGGTTCAGAGTTTTACCACCACCCCGCTAATTCTGGCTGCCGAGGCGTTCGAGACCGCGACAAGCCACATGGGCGGCGGCGCTGACGTTGCATCCGGGGAGGCGGCCTTGCTGCCGCGTGCGGTCGGAACAGGCGTCGCAACCATGATTGTCTCGATCGGCTATGCGCTGATGTTGCTGGCGGCGATGCTTGCAGCAAACGAACCGATCGAACCGCGCCGCGCCGCGCTCTGGGGCCTGTGCGCCTTTGTCGCGACGGGACTCGCGACCGGCGTCGGCCTCGCGCCGCAATTGCCCGGCGCAGCGGAAACTGACCTCGCAGGTCGTCAGCTTTGGTGGATCGTCACGGCGACTTCCTCTGCCGCGGGATTGCTCGCGCTGACGCGCTTCGACTCGTGGCCTTTCCTCGCCGCAGGGATCACGCTGCTCGTCGCGCCACATTTCGCGACGCCGGCGCCGGCCACGCCGGCAAGCGCCGTTCCCGCCGAAATCGCGGCGCGTTTCGTCTCGTCGTCGCTGGCGGTGCAAGCCCTAGACTGGGTGCTGGCCGGCGTGCTGGGCGCCATCCTCTACAGCCTCCTTCAACGCCAGCCGGCGGAGACAAGACCATGAGCGCCGGAGAAAAACTCACCGCAAAAATTCCCGCGACTATCGTCACCGGCTTTCTTGGAGCCGGCAAGACGACGCTGATCCGGCATGTGATCGAGAACGCGGGCAACCGTCGCCTCGCGCTCGTGATCAATGAGTTCGGCGATGTCGGCGTTGATGGAGAAATCCTGCGCGCCTGCGGCGTCGAGAATTGTCCCGAAGAAAACATCATCGAACTCGCCAACGGCTGCCTCTGTTGCACCGTCGCGGACGATTTCGCGCCCGCGATCGAAGCGTTGCTCGCGCTTGAAAGCCCCCCCGAACACATCATCATTGAAACGTCCGGCCTTGCGCTGCCGAAACCGCTCGTAAAGGCTTTCGACTGGCCGGACATCCGCTCCCGCCTGACGGTCGACGGCGTCATCGCCGTCATCGACGGCAAGGCGGTCGCGGAGGGGCGTTTCGCCGACGACCTCGACGCCGTCGCCGTCGAGCGGGCGGAAACGGACAGGATCGATCACGACAATCCGCTGGAGGAAGTCTTCGAGGATCAACTCGCCTGCGCCGATCTCATCATTCTGAACAAAACCGACCTGCTGGACACGGAAGAAGAAAAAGCCGTCGCCGACCGCATCGCCGAGGGCGCCCGGCCGGCGGCGAAACTACTGCGCGCGCGCGACGGGCGCGTCGATCCGCGCGCCCTGCTCGGCCTTTCGGCCGCCGCCGAGGACGATTTGCACAAACGCCCGTCGCATCACTATTCTGAACCCGATCACGACCACGATGATTTCGACAGTTTTGTCGTT
>CAZJAY010000404.1:0-1702 GCA_964543915.1 uncultured Methylocystis sp.
ATCTGCCGGAAAAGGCCGCAGAGACGACCATTGTCGGTCCCGCGATGGTTTTGATCGGAAAAGCGCTTGTCGAAAATTGCTGAGTTACGTTTCCCGTAACACATAAAATTATCTCAGGCGCCGGATCGTGGAGGGCTTGTCGGGGCGCTTCAGATCAGCGGGAGAGCGCGTTTGTGAGCCCGACGAGAAGATGCGTCTCATCTGGTCGCGACGCGACTGCTACATGAAGCGCCTGCGCCCGTAGCGGGGCCGCAACGTCATCAGAGAGCGCGATATGAGGAAAGTTTGCGAGCTTTGTTTTTAGACCGGCGGCGGCGCTCAGGTCGAGGAAGATTTCGGCGCTGCGACGCGAATAATGCAGGGCGGCGGAGATCCCGCCTGCCTGAATCTGCATCCGTGCGGTTTGGTTGAGTTCATGCGCTGCCTGCGCGACATAGACCTCCACGACCGTCACGCGATGGCCAGCCGCATGTAAGCCAGCTTCGAGCGTTGGCTGACGATCACGTCCGGCGAGATAGAGAAAATGCGAAGGCTTTACGTAAGACGAAAGAAGTAAAGGCAGGATGGCGGCCGCGTTGCCGGCGACGATTGCAGGCGTCAGGCCACGTTTTCGGGCCGCTTCGGCCGTCGTCTCGCCGACGACATGGAAAGGCAGCGCGCCCAGGGCGTCGAGGCGCGCGACGGCCTCCACCCCCTTGGCGCTTGAGACAAGGGCGGCGTCGTAAACGCCAGGCGGCGGTTCGGCGCCGGTCGCAACGATGTCGATCACGGGCGAGCAGACAGCTTCGAACCCCATCGTCGCGAGCCGCGCCGCCGTGCGGGCGGCGTCGGCGGGCGCGCGGAGCAGAAGCGCGCGTTTCACATCAGACCCGCAACGCCATTGGGCAGCCGCAGCAGGATTTCCGCGCCGGCGTCGGCGCCGATCAACGCGGCGTCTACGGCTCGACCGTTGCGGCGCGCAGCGAAAGTCTCGTTGCCATCATGGCTAAGGACTTCGCCGTAGAAATCGAGCGCATCTCCGTCGATCCGCGCGAGACCCGCGATCGGCGTGCGGCAGGAGCCGTCGAGCGCCGTGAGAAAAGCGCGTTCAGCGGCAAGCGCCTGCGCCGTCGTCGCATCGAGGATCGGCGCGAGCGCGTCCCGCGTCCGCGCGTCGTCCGCGCGACATGTGATGCCGATGGCGCCCTGGCCGGCGGCCGGCGGGAATGCGTCGAGGGGCAGGAGAGCGGTTGCATGTTCGGCGAGCCCAAGGCGCTTGAGCCCGGCGAGCGCCAGCAAGGTGGCGTCGATTTCGCCTTCCGTCACCTTGCGCAGCCGCGTCTCGACATTACCCCGCAGGAGGGTCGTGCGAAGGTCCGGTCGCTTCCGACGCACCTGGGCGGCGCGGCGCAGCGAGGCGGTGCCGACGACAGCCCCCGCCGGCAGGGCGTCAATCGTCATGCCGTCACGACCGATCCAGGCGTCCCGGGGATCTTCGCGCGGCAAAAAGCCGGCGATGATGATTTCGGCCGGCAGATAGGTCGGCAAATCCTTCGAGGAATGCACGGCCAGATCCACCGTTCCGGCGATCAGCGCGCTGTCCAGCTCCTTTGTAAACAAGCCCTTGCCGCCAGCGTCGGCGTGGGTCCGATCCTGGATCATATCGCCGGTGGTACGAATGATTTCGATGGCGAAATTGTCTTCCGGCGCGCCATGGGCGCGG
>CAZJAY010000405.1:0-1697 GCA_964543915.1 uncultured Methylocystis sp.
CCTCCGCGTGACTTGCGCAGCGCGGTTGAGCAGTTGCTCGGGCCCTCGCCGGTCCGCATCGACGATCTGGTGCGCGCCGCAGGGGCCAGCGCGGGAGAGGTGCAGGCGGCCCTGTTCGATCTTGAGCTTGAAGGCAAGCTGGCGCGCCATGGCGCCAACATGGTGGGCCGCGCCGGCGACCGTTGATCTCCGACGCTCAGTCCGCGTCGAGGCTGGGCGCGCGGCCGCGAATGGCCGCCTCCGCCTCCACCCGCGCCATCGTCAGGAGATAGCAAGTCGTTTCAAGCCCGGCTGACGAGGCCATGCGCGCAAGCTCCATGGTCATCTCCGAGATGTATCGCGCGATCTCGACCGCGTTTTCGGGGGTGACGACGGGTTCATCGTCGGGAAAAGTGTAGGGCTCCGGCTCCTGCGCCTGCTGGCGCGCGCTGCTCAACCCGGCCGACCTTTTCGCCATGCACCGCCTCCATCAGCAACCGCTGATCGCATCTTGACCCAAAGCATAAGCGAGCGGCGCTCCAAGGGCAAAAGCAAAACTCTGCTGCTGCGAAAAAAACGCCTTAACCCAAGGTCATTTCTGGACGGTTCGGGACCGCTTTCCGCTGCGCCGCTGGTTGTCAGACGTCATCGGCAGCGGCGGCGCGTGCGATCGCCTGAAGGCGGTCGAGCGCGCCCTGCAGGATGTACGCCGCAGCCATGCGGTCGACAACTTCCGCGCGCCGCGCCCGAGAGGCGTCCTGATCGATCAGCGAACGCGTGACCGCGGCTGTGGACAGTCGCTCATCCCAAAATACGAACGGCCGCTGGTCGAGCGCTGCCATGTTGCGCACGAATGCGCGTGTCGCCTGGCAACGCGGACCTTCCGAGCCGTCCATGTTGAGCGGCAACCCGATAACATAGGCAGCCACTTCGTACTTGTCGGCGGTGGCTATCATCTTGCGGACGTCTTCGCTGAATTTCTTGCGCTGGATCGTTTCAAGCGGCGAGGCGAGCCTTCGCTCCACATCTGACAGCCCCAAGCCGATGGTCTTCGTGCCGAGGTCGAGACCCATCAGCCGGGAAAAGCGCGTGAGACGTGCGGGAAGTTCGTCGAGCGTAATGACATTGGATGACATGGCGCCGGGTAGCACGCATTGGCGCGCAAGTCACCGGCGCGCAAGTCACCGGCGCGAGCATTTGCGCCCCTCCAGCCCGCAGTGTTATAGAGCGCGCCACACCAATCAGGGGTCCGGAGACAAAATGTCGGTCGATCAGGCGACTGTCCGGCGCATCGCGCATCTTGCGCGGATCGCGGTTAAGGATGAAGACGTGCCGCATCTGCAAGGGGAGCTGAATGCTATCCTTGCTTTCGTGGAGGAACTCAACAGCGTCGATGTCAGCGATGTCGAACCGATGACGTCCGTTGTTCCGATGCAAATGAAGATGCGCCGCGACGAGGTCACAGACCATGCCGGCGCGCAGGCGGTGGTGGCGAATGCGCCTCTGCACGAAGACAGTTTCTTCACGGTGCCGAAAGTCGTCGAGTAATCGCGCCCGCGCCATCAAGTCTTCCGGAAACTCCCATGACCGCTCTTAACGAACTCACTCTGGCCGAAGCGCGCGACAAGCTTGCCGCGCGTGAGATTTCTGCGACCGAACTCACGCGCGCGCATATTGACGCGATCGAGAAGGCCCGCGCGCTCAACGCTTACATCGCC
>CAZJAY010000406.1:0-1696 GCA_964543915.1 uncultured Methylocystis sp.
GGATCTTGCGCAAAAAGTCCGGCGCATCGAGGTTGAAAAGCAGCCAGCCGCCGATCTGCGTGATCGGCGGCGCACCAAGCGCAAGAACGAGGCTGAACATCAGCGGAAGCGCCAGAAAGGCGAGCCGCAACGCCATTCGGGAGCGGGCGTTCAGGCCGGCGACGCCGAGCAGATAGGTCGCCGTCGCAACCCCTGCCCCCGTCGGCGAGAAACGGAAAAGCTGTTCGAGCGTTTCTGGCGCGCGCCACAGGGTCAGGCCTGGGTCGCACAGCAGCGCAAAAAGGCCGACGACGAGAAAATCCGCGCCCGACGCGACGAGCTGCCGGGTCGTATCGCGCGTCGGCCGCAGCAGGAAAAGCGCGCCGGCGGTCAGCGCGGCGGCGACGAGACCGCGCGAGACGCCATGGGTCGCCTCGAAGGCGGCAAT
The DNA here is from genome assembly GCA_964543915.1 of uncultured Methylocystis sp. Taxonomy (GTDB): domain Bacteria; phylum Pseudomonadota; class Alphaproteobacteria; order Rhizobiales; family Beijerinckiaceae; genus Methylocystis. The sequence continues at coordinate 428 of CAZJAY010000406.1, forward strand.
TGCGGCGAGGACGAGGCCGATCGCGAGCCTTCCCAACCGGACGTCCCCCTCGCGCGCATTTTTTGGGCTCGCCGCCATGTGCTGCCTCCGGGCGCCGGGCGTCGGGCGCCAACATCCTTAATCGCCGGAATCGACCATTTTCCGTGGATTTCACTTGCCGGACCAGGAAGAAAATGTCGACCCCGTCGCCGCGACGCGTAACCGGCCCTTCGCAGCGGCCACGCCAGAGGCTATAAGTTACGGGCGTTTTTTGGCGCGCGACTCCAGTTGAGGAGTTGGGACCGGACCCGGGAACCCATGAACGAAGCCCTGCCCGCACCGCAACAGGACGATCCGCCGGCGAATCGAGGCGCTCCCGATCCGGGGCCTTCGGGCGCCGGCGAACCGCTGGAGGCCCGGTCACAATCGCCGGATCGGACCACCCGTCCTCCCCGGGTAACGCCGCTCGCTTCCGCCCTGCGGCGCGCTCGCGCCGAGAGCGCGGAGCATTCCGCCGCCGTCGCCGAAGTGCGGCTCGCCGAGATCGGCCGGCTCGAACTGCTGGGCGAGGCGCTGGCTCCGGTTCTCGCCCAGACGCCCGAAGGATGCGATATTTTTGACGTCGCCGTCTCGCCCGGGGCGAGGCCGCGTCTGTTTATCGATCATATCGGTTTTGTCGAAATGGAGCCGGACCGGCGCACCTACCGGTTCCTTCAGGACACCCGCCACGGCCGTATTTTGCTCAAAACGACGGACGACATCGATACGATGGTCGATGCGATCACGGATTACATCGCCCATCGCCTGATCGAGCGGGAAAAGGCGCTGGCGATTGACTATGCAAGCGGCGGCGCCGCACGGTCAATGCGCGTGAAGCCGCGCCCGGCGACTTCCGGGTCGATCGACCGCGAAACCGGCGACCGGCTGTGGCGCGCCTATCTGCGTGGCGCGGAGATGGTTGGCGCGCTGTTGTTTTTCGGCTTGCTTGCAGCCATCGGCTACTGGGCTTTTTTCACGCCGCTGGCCGGCTAACCCGCGTCAGCGCGACTGGCGCCGTTTCGACAATCCCGCCGAAATCGTCGACGCCACGCGCGCGCAACGTGATTTTCGCCGCAGCGCCATCCCCCTCAAATGCGAAGAGATGGTAGGCCGCCGACGGCCGGTGGCCGCCCGGCCGCGCCGACGCCGAAGCGACCCCAACAACCGGCGTTTCACCGCCGGGACCGGAAAGCCAGGCGAGGCTCGGGCGGTGATTGTGGCCATGCACAATCAGCTCGGCTCCATGGCGCG
>CAZJAY010000407.1:0-1298 GCA_964543915.1 uncultured Methylocystis sp.
GAGCCGGTGGAGTATCTCATCCCGAAGGGCAAGCATATTCACCTTCAGGATGGCGACGTCGTCGAAAAGGGCGATTATATCGTCGACGGCAACCCTGCGCCGCACGACATTCTCGCGTTCAAGGGCGTCGAGGAGTTGGCCGCCTATCTCGTCAACGAGATTCAGGAGGTCTACCGTCTCCAGGGCGTCAACATCAACGACAAGCACATCGAAGTGATCGTGCGTCAGATGTTGCAGAAGGTCGATATCGTCGATCCGGGCGACACCGGCTTCCTCGATGGCGAGCAGGTCGATCATCTCGAACTCGACGAGGCGAACGCCCGGACGATCGAGAACGGCGGCAAGCCGGCCGTCGGCACGCCTGTGCTGCTCGGCATCACCAAGGCGTCGCTGCAGACCCGCAGCTTCATCTCGGCCGCCTCCTTCCAGGAGACGACGCGCGTCCTCACCGAGGCCGCCGTCAACGGCAAGGTCGATCCGCTTGTCGGTCTGAAGGAGAATGTCATCGTCGGTCGCCTGATCCCCGCCGGCACCGGCGCGGCCATGGCGAAATACCGCAGCATCGCCACGGGTCGCGACGATCTGATTATCGAGCAGCGCGCCGAAACGAGCGAAGCGCCGGCGCTGCCGCCGGCCGAGTGATCCGGTTCGGCGAGCCTACGCCAAAAGGTCCGCCCCGCAACGGGCGGCCCTAGCGCATTGGAAGAGGCCAGCGACGCGCGCGGAAGAGCGAGGCATGAAAACATATTTCGTCGCTTTGCTCGCCCGCGCCGCGCGTGGTCTGATTTTTCTTTATCGCGTCACCCTTTCCGCCGTCGCCGGGCGGGCGTGCCGCTATGCGCCAAGCTGTTCGGAATACGCCGACGAAGCGATCCGGCGGCATGGGCTCTGGGCGGGCGGCTGGATGGGCGTTGCGCGCATCTGCCGCTGCCGGCCGGGCGGCGGGGAGGGATTCGATCCCGTGCCGGAACGGATACGCGCCGACGCCGGCCCGTTAACGCCCTGGCGCTACGGCCGCTGGCGCGGACCTTTCACCTGCGATCCCGTCGACGATAACGCTGATGGCGCGTAACTGACCCCGCCCGACCGCTCGGCGATCAATTTTGCGCCGTTAGCTTCGCGGCGAGCGCATAGATGCGCATGCGCGCCGTCTCGGGCAATGTGCGTAACACGTCGAGATAGGTCTGGCCCGCAGCGCACAGGCGCGCGTCCTCCAGCGGCGGTTCGGGCATCTTGCCGTCGAGCAGCGCGCCGATTTCGGGCGGCTTCAGCCCGTGGTCGGCGAGCATCGCCTCGTA
>CAZJAY010000407.1:1308-1689 GCA_964543915.1 uncultured Methylocystis sp.
CTGACGATCGCTTCGAGATTCGCGAGCGCCATTTCGGCTACGAGCTGTCGACGCTGCGCCGCGAATTTCTGGAATTCGAGATCCGTGCCGCCATAAAGGAACGCGACGCAGACTTTTTTGTCTTCCTGCGCCAGCGCGTGCAGCACGTCGAGCTGACGGGCGAAGACCGCCGCGAGCGCCGCATTCTCGGCGAGGCCGGCGGCGGTCCCGCGACTTCGGCGCAGTTTTTGATGCGCCTCGGCAAGATAATAATCGACTGGCGGCCGCTCCTTCGTTTGCGCGCGCTGCGCGGCGAAGGCGGCGAGCATCGCGTCGTAATCGCTCGTGAACGTATCGCGCAGACGCGCGAAGTACCGCGCATATTCCGGCGCCGAGGCGCTG
>CAZJAY010000408.1:0-1684 GCA_964543915.1 uncultured Methylocystis sp.
AAGATGAAGAAGCACCCGGCAACGCTCGACGTGCCCGAGAAAGCGGTCTCAGAGGCCATGGCCTTCGTGCGCGCCTTCAATCAGGCCCGGAATATCGGCGAGCACGAATTCGCGCCCGTCGCCACGCACGACCCCGAGCCCGGGATAGAGCGTTGTGAACGGGTAATCCGCGATTTTCGGCTTCGCCGCCGTTACCCGCGCCAGGAATGTGGATTTTCCGGCGTTTGGGAGACCGATCAGCCCGGCGTCCGCAATCAGTTTCAATTGCAGGATAATCGTGCGCTCTTCGCCTGAAAGCCCGGGATTGGCGCGGCGCGGCGCACGGTTCGTCGAGGTTGTGAAATGCGCGTTGCCGAAGCCGCCGTTCCCGCCCTTGCAGATGATCGCGCGTTGTCCGACTTCGGTGAGATCGGCGATCAGGGTTTCGCCGTCCTCCTCGTAAATCTGCGTGCCGACCGGCACCTTGAGGACCGCATCGGCGCCGCGCCCGCCGGCGCGGTTCTTCCCCATGCCGTGCATGCCGGTCTTCGCCTTGAAATGTTGCTGGTAGCGGTAGTCGATCAGGGTGTTGAGTCCATCGACGCATTCGGCCACCACCTCGCCGCCGCGACCCCCGTCGCCGCCGTCGGGACCGCCGAATTCGATAAATTTTTCGCGCCGGAACGAGACGCAGCCTGCGCCGCCGTCGCCGGAGCGTACGTAAATCTTGGCCTGGTCGAGAAATTTCATCGATTATCCCGTATCGACGTCAGCCGCAGTCCTGGCGGGTCAATCAAACGAAAAAGGGGAAGCCGCTCCGCTTCCCCTGATCCCTGCCTGAAATCTTTTCCGGTCTTCCCGCGGCCTCGCCGACGGCATGGCGGCGCCGAAGGACCCGAGAACTGTCGAGGCGCTTTACTCCGCGGCCGCGACCGAAGGGACCACTGACACGCTCGACCGGTTGCGACCCGATTTGAACTCGACGACGCCGTCGACGAGCGCAAAAAGCGTGTGATCCTTACCCATGCCGACATTGCGGCCGGGATGCCATTTCGTGCCGCGTTGACGAACGATAATATTGCCGCCGATCACGGCCTCGCCGCCAAATTTTTTTACGCCGAGGCGCCGGCCTTCCGAGTCGCGACCGTTACGCGACGAGCCGCCTGCTTTTTTGTGAGCCATGTTGTTGCTCCGAAATCCTGGTCATGGCGTCGGTCGGACGCCGTTGGTCTGTTTTGCCGTCCGAAACGCGTTTAGCCCTGGACCGCCGTGATTTTGACCAGCGTCAGGTCCTGACGGTGACCGCGCTTGCGCTTCGAATTCTGGCGACGACGCTTTTTGAAGGCGATCGGTTTCGGGCTGCGTGTCTGTTCCGCGATTTCGCCCGTCACCTTTGCGCCCGCGACCGTCGGCGCGCCGATTTTCGCGGCGCCGTCGCCGCCCAGCATCAGCACGTCGTCGAAGGTCACGGCGTCGCCCGGCGCGCCGTCAAGCGCCATGACAGTTATAATATCTCCGGCGGTCACGCTGTATTGCTTGCCGCCGGTTCGAATGACTGCGAACATCGTTTTTTCCTGTGTTCTGATCCGACGCTGGCGTTGCCGCCGGCCGGCTTCTTGGCAGTTGACCGGTTACGATTCCTTTGCGATGTCGCCTCGCAAAACAAAAGCGCGGCGAAAACGCCGCGCCGAAGCCGCGCTGTTAA
>CAZJAY010000409.1:0-1675 GCA_964543915.1 uncultured Methylocystis sp.
GCTTTCGCCCATGCTCGGCGCAGCGGCGATGGCGCTTTCAAGCGTATTCGTTCTGACAAACGCACTGCGACTACGCCGGTTCGTTCCGCCGACGGTCGATGAAAACAGCGCTTTATCTTCTACCGTGTCTCAAAGCTGAAGGAGCAGATTATGACGACGTTCAAGGTCGATAAAATGTCATGCGGCGGCTGCGTTAAGCATGTCACGAAAGCCGTGCAATCGGTTGAAAGCGGCGCGAATGTGACGGTCGACCTCGCGACCGGCAAGGTGGAGGTGACGCCATCTCCCCGCGATGCGCAGGCGATAATCCACGCTATCGCCGAAGCGGGTTATCCCGCCGCGCACGCCAACTGAACGGATAGCGGCCATGCCTCAAACGCTCTCGGGCAAAACGCTCTTCATCACCGGCGCGAGTCGGGGCATCGGCCTTGCTATTGCGAAACGCGCCGCGCGCGACGGCGCCAATATTGTCGTCGCCGCGAAAAGCGTTGCGGAAAACCCGAAAATTCCGGGCACGATTTACACTGCAGCGGCCGAAATCGAAGCGGCTGGCGGCAAGGCGCTCGCTGTACCCTGCGATATTCGTTTCGAGGCGCAGGTCGAAGCTGCGGTCACGAAAACAATCGAAACTTTCGGACGTCTCGACATTCTCGTCAATAATGCGAGCGCAATCGATTTGCGCGGCGTCGATTCGCTTGACATGAAGCGCTTCGATCTGATGCACCAGATCAATGCGCGCGGAACCTATCTATGCTGCAAGACGGCGCTGCCGTTCCTGCGCAAGAGCGACAATCCGCACATTCTGACCCTGTCGCCGCCGCTTGATCTCAACCCGAAATGGTTCGCGCCAAATCTGGCCTATACAATGGCGAAATACGGCATGAGTCTCGTGACGCTCGGACTGGCGCGCGATCTGGCGCGCGACGGGGTCGCCGTCAACTCGCTTTGGCCGGAAACAGCGATCGCGACAGCGGCCGTCGGCAATCTGTTGGGCGGCGAAGCCGTCCTTCGCCATGCGCGCAAGCCGAAAATCGTCGCTGACGCCGCCTACGAAATTCTGACCCGCCCGGCGCGAGATTGCACCGGCAATTTCTTCATCGATTCCCTTGTCCTGAAAGAAGCCGGCGTCGCCGACCTTCTGTCCTATTCGGTGGATCCGCAGGCGGAAGCGGCGCTGGATTTCTTCCTCGATGCGCCGATCAGCGACAATGTTCGCAAACTGGCGTTCCATCAAAAAAGTTAACCTTTCCGGCACGCGGCATCCTTCACGCAAGCTTCGATGTGGACCCTCCGGCGCAAGATTAACGGCGCTGGCGTGATTCGATGCAAAGCTCCTTCAATGTTACATTGTCGTCGCAGATGTCGCTCGACCGGCGCATCACGACAATCGCCGAAAATGTCGCAAATCTGTCGACGGTTGGCTATCGCGCCACCGGTGTGACTTTCGAATCCGTGTTGTCGAATGCGGCGGGCGCATCTACTGCCTATGTCGCATCGGGTAAGGATTTCATCTCCCGCGCATCCGGCGGATTAACAAAGACCGACAATCCGCTTGATATCGCGATCAATGGCGATGCGTGGTTCGCAATCCGGACGCCGCAAGGCGTCGCCTATACGCGCGATGGTCGGATGCGTATGTCTGATTCGGGCGAATTGCAGACGATCAATGGCTATC
>CAZJAY010000410.1:0-1670 GCA_964543915.1 uncultured Methylocystis sp.
TATGTCCGTAGTCCAGTTCGCGCCAGAACTCGATTTGGGTCATAGAGGCGGCCTTGGGAAAGCGATCGAAACATTCCCGCGCCCGGCGTGGCGCTTCGGCGCGGGGCAGGGTGAAACTCTCCCGCCGCCACGCGTCCCGTCGCTCGCCGATCTTACCGCCCATACGGCGCGCGATGTCTCGCGGCGTTCCGGATACGCTCATACGCTGCTCCCCTTTTCCGTTCTAACGTGCGGGACCCGCCTGGGGGAAGCCCGCAAAACTTGCGGGCGCCGCGCTTTCCCGCGTCGTGAAAGCGCGCTAAGTCAGGCGCATGTCCAGTCGCCCCGCCTACATGATCACGACCGCCATTCCCTATGCGAATGGCGCGCCGCACATCGGTCACGCCTATGAGCGAATCGCAACCGACGCCTTCGCGCGCTGGAAGCGTCTGGATGGCTACGAGGTGCTGTTCGTCACCGGCATGGACGAGCATGGCCAGAAGATGCAGCGCACGGCGGAAAAGGAGGGACTGACGCCCCTGCAACTCGCCGACCGGACAGCCGCGCAATTCGCCGCCATGGGCGAGGCGCTGAACGCCCGGGCGGATGACATCGTTCGAACGACGCAGGTCCGGCACCGGGAAACGGTGCTCGAGATGTGGCGCCGTATGTCGGCGCGCGGCGATCTCTATCTGTCGAAATACGCCGGCTGGTATTCGGTGCGCGACGAAGCCTATTACGACGAGGCCGAGCTAAGCGAGCGCGAGGGGAAGAAATTCGCCCCGACCGGGACGCCTGTGGAATGGGTCGAGGAGGAAAGCTGGTTCTTTCGTCTTTCGAACTATGCCGGAAAGCTCCTCGAACAATACGAAAAACACCCGGAATTCATCACCCCCGAGACCTACCGGAACGAAATCCTCGCCTTTGTGCGGCGCGGTCTCGCCGATCTTTCGGTCTCCCGGACGACCTTCGACTGGGGCATCCCGATCCCGTCCGCGCCGGGTGCGACGGCGAACCATGTGATGTATGTCTGGGTTGACGCGCTCACCAACTACATCACCGCGACGGAGTGGCTGTCCGGGGCGCAAGGTCCCCGCGCTCGTTTCTGGCCGGCGGACGCGCATGTCATTGGCAAGGATATCACCCGTTTTCATGCGATTTACTGGCCGGCGTTTCTGATGTCGGCCGGGGCGCCGCTGTCCCGTCGGATCGTCGTGCACGGTTTTCTCTTCTCGCGCGGCGAGAAAATGTCGAAGTCTTTGGGGAATGTCGTCGATCCGATCGGCCTTGCGGCCCGCTATGGCGTCGATCAGCTCCGCTATTTCTTCCTGCGCGAGATCCCCTTCGGCCAGGACTGCATCTATTCCCACGAAGCGATCGTCGCCCGCATCTACGCCGATCTCGCCAATGATCTTGGCAATCTGGCGCAGCGGTCATTGTCCATGATCAACAAGAATAGCGGCGGCGTGGTTCCGATGAAGGGAGCCCTCGCGGAGAGCGATCGTGAAATTCTCGCGATGGCGGCGGCGGCGCTGGAAAGAGCCCGAAAGGCGATGGACGATTATGCCCCGCACCACGCCCTCGCCGAAATTTTCCGTGTGGTGGCGGAGGCGAACCGATATTTCGCCGGCGAGGAGCCCTGGGCGAAGAAAAAAACCGATCCCGCCCGCATGGCGACGGTTCTCTACGTG
>CAZJAY010000411.1:0-1669 GCA_964543915.1 uncultured Methylocystis sp.
AATATCGGCTGTCTTTGCGCGCCGATAACGCCGATGCGCGCCTGACGCCCATAGGTCTGGAACTCGGGTGCGTCGGCTCGGAACGCGCGCAGGTTTTTACGGCCCAGGCCGGGAAAATCGCCCGCGCGCGCGCAATTCTTGATTCGCTGACGTTAACGTCGGCGATGGCGGCGCGGCACGGCCTGCCGGTCAATCAGGATGGATTGCGCCGCAGCGGTTTTGAGCTGCTGGCTTTCCGTGAGGTGACGATCGCCCGTCTCGCGGCCATCTGGCCTGAACTCGCCGGAATCGAACCGGCTGTTGCCGGCCGCATCGAGACGGATGCGCATTATGCCGTCTATCTGGCGCGTCAGGAGGCGGATATCGCCGCCTTCCGGCGCGATGAAAATCTTGCTTTGCCGGAGACGCTTGATTACGGCGCCATCGCCGGGCTTTCAGCCGAGTTGCGCGGTAAACTAGCCTTTCTGCGTCCCCGGACGATCGGTCAGGCGCAGCGGATCGATGGCATGACGCCATCGGCCCTCACTTTGCTGGCCGCAAGGGCCCGGCGGGCGTGAGCGCATCTTTCTCTTCGGAGAAAACGCTTGCGCGGGCGGAAGCGCTTGAAGCCTTTCCGCTTCTGCAACCGATTTGCGCGGAACTCGATCTCTATGAGTCATTGTTGCGGCGATGGCAGCCGAAGATTAATCTCGTGGCCGTCAATACGCTTGCGGATGTCTGGAAGCGCCATTTCGGCGATTCTGCGCAGGCTTTCATGGCGGCGCCCGGCGCGCATCGATGGATCGATCTTGGGTCCGGGGCGGGTTTCCCTGGACTGGTGACGGCGCTGCTTCTGAAAGGCGTCGCAGGCGCCCATGTCGATCTGATCGAGAGCGATCAACGGAAAGCCGCCTTTCTTCGCGCTGTTTCACGTGAAACAGCCGCGCCAGCCGACGTGCATATCGGACGGATCGAGGCGATCTTGCCGCATCTTCCCACCCCTGACGCCATCAGCGCCCGGGCTTTGGCGCCGCTCGCGACGCTTGTCGGGATGAGCCGGGATCCGCTCGAAAAAGGCGCGTGCGGCGTATTTTTAAAGGGGACCGACTGGGCGGATGAATTGACCGCGACACAGCTGCCCGACTATCTTGTTTCCCGCACCATCCCCAGCGGCTCTCATCCCGGCGCCCGGATCGTTGTCGTCGAAAGACGCGTGACGCCGGATATGCCGGATATCCGGGACGAAAAATCTTGAACGCTTCGACGAACGGTCCGCGGATTCTCGTTCTCGCCAATCAGAAGGGCGGCGTCGGCAAGACCACCACGGCGATAAATCTCGGCACGGCGCTCGCCGCCGTCGGCGAAGAGGCGCTCGTCATTGATCTTGACCCGCAGGGCAATGCCTCGACCGGTTTGGGCGTTGACCGGAAAAGCCGGAAGATTTCAACCTATGACGTATTGGTGGGCGACAGCACGCTGATGGCGGCGGTGACCCCGACCGCTGTGCCACGCCTCTCAATCGCGCCGTCGACCCTCGATCTGCTTGGCGTCGAGCTGGAAATCGCTGGCGACAAGGATCGTGCGTTTCGGCTGAAAAAGGCCATGGCGGAACTCTCGGGCCCTACGGGACCCCGGTTCAGCTATGTCCTGATCGATTGTCCGCCTTCGCTGAATTTGCTGACAATCAATG
>CAZJAY010000412.1:0-1664 GCA_964543915.1 uncultured Methylocystis sp.
TATTTCGCCGCATAGCTCATGATCCGAACGTTGCCGAAGCCCTCCGCGTCCATCGCGGCGCGGATCGCGCCGACCCGCCCGTCCATCATATCCGACGGCGCGATCACGTCGGCGCCCGCCCGCGCCTGATTCAGCGACTGACGCGCGAGCACCGCAACCGTCGCGTCATTGACGATCTCATCGTCGACCAGCAGTCCGTCATGACCATGGCTCGTATAGGGATCGAGCGCGACATCCGTAATGACGCCAATGTCGGGCGTCATCGCCTTGATCGCCCGACAGGCCCGACAGACGAGATTTTCAGGGTCCAGCGCCGCATGGGCCGTTTCGCTGCGCAGCGCCGGATCGGTGTTCGGGAAAAGCGCGACGGCCGAAACGCCATCCGCCGCCGCGACCGCGATCGCCGCCGTCGCGCGATCGACCGCATATCGATAGACTCCCGGCATGGAGGCGATCTCTTCCTCCCGCCCATCGCCATCGATCAGAAACACCGGCCAGATCAGATTGGCGGCGTCAAGGCGCGTTTCGCGCACGAGGCGCCGCGCCCACGCAGCCTTGCGATTACGCCGCGGGCGGTGCGCAAGATCGAGGCCGAATCCGATTGTTGCTTCATGCCTGTCATCGCTCATGGCAGCTCCCTCGCGTCACCCACGCCACGACGCTCTAACATAAGCCGCGCACGGTTCAATCATCGGCTTCCGCCCCGCCATCCGCGCCGCTATAACGATTTACCGAAGCGTTTTCGGGCGGGTCGCCTCGCGGAGAAGCAAGACATGATCGCCGCGAGCAGCATAAAATCGTCGGGACGAGACGTCGTCGCGGGGTTATGCGTAGCAGCGATGTTCCTTGCGTCGCAACCCGGCGTCGCAGCGCCCGCGCATGACGCGAGCCCCGCGACGAATGCGCCGAACCCGCCCCAGACACAAGCGGCGACAAAAAAGAAGACCAACCTCCCCGAGCAAGGCGCACACGCGACGGGCGCTGCAGGCAAGTCCGCCGAGAAGCCGGAGCGGTCGAAAGCGCCGGCCGAGCCACATGCGGAAGAACATAAAGCGCCGGCCATGCCCGCGCTCAAAATCCCGCCTTTCCCGGAACCCGTGCGCCGTCCACTATCGCCGGCGCCGACGATCGACGCCTCGAAACCGCCGCCGTTGCTGCCACGTGCGCCGCGCGAACGTATGCGCGCCTGCGCGGAAGAGTGGATTGCGCTGAAACACAAATCCCGGTCGGGCCTGCCAATGTGGCGCGACTTCGCGGCGAAATGTCTCAAGGGACGAAGCCCAGCAAAATAAAAAAACGTCCGGAAGGCCCAATCGCTTTCCGGACGTCTCTGAAGCCGCTCCGCGCACAGGACGCGCGGATCTGGCGTGAATCAGCGGTATTGCGTCAGGCCTCGCCTTCTGCAGGCGCTGCTGGTGGCGCGACCTTTGCCTTACGGGTCCCGCGCTTTTTCGCAGTCGCCTTTTTGGTCGTACGCTTTTTGGTGGTGGCTTTTTTCGTGGCGCGCTTCTTGGTCGCCGTTTTCCGCACAGCCTTACGCGCGGTCTTTTTCGCTGTGGTCTTGCGCGCGCCCTTTTTGGCTGTCGCCTTTTTCGTTACGCGCTTCTTGGTCGTCGCCTTCTAGGTCGCCGCCTTGCGGGCGCCTTTTTTGGCCGCCGCTTTCT
>CAZJAY010000413.1:0-1658 GCA_964543915.1 uncultured Methylocystis sp.
GGTTTCGGCGCATCCTCTTCCCATGATGCGACAAAATCAGAGCCGGGAATTTTGGCGATCGGCTTGCCATCGCCGAAGGCGTTGTAGAAGGCTTCAAGATAGAAGAAATCCGTCGGCCGGCCGGTCAGCCCATTGGTCGTGGTCGTCTGTCCCTGGATGAACCCGCCCGGCGCATTGGTCGGCGGCCACTGCTGCGCCTGCGGCGGCGCGAAACTCGACGCGAAAGAACCCGGCCAGAAGCGCGCATAGCTCGCGGTGATATTGATGAACTGATTGACTTTCTGGCGCACGCGGAAATCGAATTCCGTGCCCATGAAAGTTCCGCGATTGCCGAGCGGCGCCGAGAGATTGGCGCGGTCCCATGGCGAGGAGGCGCTCGCGAGCCAGTAGGCGCTGAAGGCGGTGTCAATTCTCGTATTCTTGAGCGGCTCGAATTCGATGCGGACCTTCGGATCCTTCACATTGTTCCAGCCGATATAATCGTTGCGCGAGAATGGCTGATTGAACCCGTAGAAGGTGTCGACGTTGTTATTGGCGCTCGACCACGGGCTCGTGCTGCCCGAACCGTAGATATAGACAGCGCTGACGCGCGGCTTCCATGGATGGTCAGCGAAGGTGTAGCCGACATCGAAACCATAGGCGATCGCGTCATGCTGCTTGGTCTGGGCGTAGCCGCCCCAGGGTTGCGTAATGCTGAGGTTGGCGCCCGACGGCGGGATCAACGGGCGGCTGTTCCAGACATAGGGATAGGTCGACGAGATGGTTCCGACCGTCCCGAATTGCTTCATGACGTCGAGATCCCAGTCGAAATTGTTGTAATTGCCATAGACGCGCAGGCCGGGGGCCTGCGTGTCGCGCTTGACCTTCAGCGCGCCGGAGGAATTGAGCGGATCGCCATATTGATGGCGGCCGATGAAATAGGGCTGGATGGTGACATAGGGCGAAATATTGCGGATGCTGAGGAAGCTGCCGTAAATCCAGTTGTTCCACTCCGGCTGATCCCAGGCGTAGGGATAGCGGATCACGGGCCGCAGGGCGAAACTGTCGAGATCAACGTCGTTTTTCCATTCGCCGAGACGAACCCGGACGCCCTCGAAATTATTCGTCGTGTTGCGGAATTCGTTGCGGGCGATCAGACGACGTGAGCCGATTTCAAAGGCCATGCGGCCGACGCGCACGCTGAGGGCGCGACCCTGGCCCTTCGGATCCGTTCCGAGCGCATTTTTGAGATAGAGTTCGCCGAAGCCCTGAATGAGTTCGGTTTCGTTTATGTCCTGCCCCTGCAACTGATAGATGCTGTTGAAAGCGCGCGAGTCCTGAAACTCGATCACAAACCGAAACGGATCGAGAATATCCTTCACGCCCGCATAGAGACGCGTGCGTACTAGCCAAGGCGTATAGGGATAATACTGCCGTTGCGCGGCGTCGCCGACGCCCGTCGTATTGACGCGCGGGACATAAGAGTTGATGCGGTATTCGTAGCGCGTTCTAGAATCGAGGCCGATGTTCAGCCAGTCGATGTCCTTGAAGGCGTCGTAGGTCTTCGCCAGATTGCGCACATAGGGCGGAATGTCGGGCTCCGGTTCGAGACGATAGGCGCGCGTGGGCTTGTAATACCCCTTGCTGTCGCCGCCGTCCGATGTCGCCGCAGCCGGAGC
>CAZJAY010000414.1:0-1647 GCA_964543915.1 uncultured Methylocystis sp.
GCGGGCCGGGCGCCGCAGGACGCGCCGTAATGAAGGGCGGCGAAAAAAACCAGCGATCTCATTCCACTCTGTCACCCGCTCCCGCTCTCCGGCCTGTCTGTTGAAATCACGCCCGACGATGCTCTGCCCGGCGTTATCGTGGAGGCGGAAGCGCGCGTGACCGGACGAACCGGGGTCGAGATGGAGGCGCTGACAGCCGTTTCCGTCGCCTGTCTGACAATCTACGATATGTTGAAGGCGGTTGATCGCGGCATGCGCATCGACGGCGTCGAGCTGGTCGCAAAGTCCTGCGGGAAAAGCGGCGACTGGCGTCGCGACGATCCCTGAGCCGAAAGCCATCGGAGTTTGAAAAAATGTCCGGTTCCAATCTCCTACCCGTTGATGCAGCGCTGGCGCGGGTATTGGACGGCGTCGCTCGCCTCGGCGCGGAAGTGCTGCCGCTGACGGCGGCGCAGGGTCGGACGCTCGCGAGCGACCTTGTTGCGCGCCGTACGCAGCCCCCGGCCGACATGTCGGCCATGGACGGCTATGCGGTGCGGGCGGCGGACACAGCCAATCCGAACGGCATGCGCCTTGTCGGCGAAAGCGCGGCGGGACGCGCCTTTGCGGGCGCACTCAACCCCGGCGAGGCCGTGCGCATTTTCACCGGCGCGCCCGTACCGACGGGCGCAGATGCAGTGATCCTCCAGGAAAACGTCACCGTCGTCGGCGATGTCGTCCACGCCAATGAAACCGTGCTGACGGGCGAGAACATTCGCACGAAGGGGCTCGATTTCGCGGCCGGGCGCGTCGCGCTGGGCGCGGGCGTGCGCCTTGGCCCGGCCGAACTCGCGCTGGCGGCGGCCATGAACCACGCCGAACTGCCCGTCTCGCGGCGCCCGCGGGTCGCCCTGCTCGCGTCCGGCGACGAGCTTGTGCCGCCGGGAACAGAGCCGGGACCAGCGCAGATTATCGCCTTCATCAGTTTCGCGGTTGGCGCGCTCGCGCGCGGAGCCGGGGCCGAAATTATCGATCTGGGCCTGTTCCCCGACGATCTCGCGTCAATCGCGCGCGGAATCGGCGCGGCGCGCGATCTGAAGGCGGATGTTCTGGTGACGCTGGGCGGGGCGTCGGTCGGGGATCACGATCTGCTGCGGCCGGCGCTGGCCCGGCAGGGCATGAACCTCGATTTCTGGAAGATTGCGATGCGCCCGGGCAAGCCGTTGATCCATGGCGCGCTGGGTGAGATGCGGATCCTTGGTCTGCCTGGCAATCCGGTGGCGGCCTATGACTGCGCCCTCGTATTTCTGATTCCGCTGCAGCGGGCCCTTCAGGGCGATCCGGACGCTGGCGCGGACCGGACGGAAGTTGTCCTCGCCGGCGCTGATCTCGCCGCCAACAAGGGTCGGCGCGACTATATGCGGGCGACTCTTGCGACCGATGCGACGGGCCGTCTCGTCGCAACGCCCGAGCCCCTGCAGGACTCTTCCCTGCTGACCGAATTGCAGCGCGCGCAGGCGCTGTTGATCCGCGAACCGGGCGCCCCGGCGCTGGCGGTCGGCGATCCCTGTCGCATCCTGCGTCTGCCGGAAGCCGCCGGCCAGCCGTGACTTTGGCCCGGACCCGTGGCACAGTCGGCGCGCGGAACGCCGGCGACGCGGCCGGGCA
>CAZJAY010000415.1:0-1645 GCA_964543915.1 uncultured Methylocystis sp.
TGCGCCGCATCGGCGATCGCCCTCGGCGCGCTCGCCTTGGCCGGCTTCGGACTGCTCGCGCTGCCGGTCGAGGCGCTGGTCTTTTCGCTCGGCGTCGCCAACGGCTTCTTCGCGATCGCGGCGATCGGCGCCATGATGTCGCTGGTGGGCGACGGCAAAGCCGCGCGCGAGGGAACGCGAATGGGCATGTGGGGCGCGTCCCAAGCGATCGCTTTCGCCGCCGGCGGGATCGCCGGAACGGCCGCGGCCGACATCGCACGCCATTTCTTGGGCGACCCCGGCGCGGCCTACGCCGTCGTTTTCGGCGCCGAAGCGGCGATGTTCGTCCTGTCGGCGGCCATGGCGCTGCGCGTCGGCGCCGCGTCCGTCCTGCCCCGGCGCGAAACGTTGCCCGCCGGCGTGGCGCCGGACGACATCGAGACGTTCGACGCCGTCGTGGTCGGCGGCGGACCGGCCGGTGCGACCGCGGCGGAGGATCTCGCGCGCGCGGGCGTCAAAGTGGCGCTGCTGGATCGCGCGGGCCGCATCAAGCCCTGCGGCGGCGCCATACCGCCGCGCTTGATCAAGGATTTCGCCATTCCGGACAGCCTGCTGGTCGCCCGTATCACGGCGGCGCGGATGGTCGCTCCGTCGCGGCGGCACGTCGATATTCCGATCGAGAACGGATTCGTCGGCATGGTCGATCGCGAGGTTTTCGACGAATGGCTGCGCGCGCGCGCCGCACGCGCGGGCGCGATTCGCAAGACGGGCGAGTTCGAACGCATGATGACCGACGCCGAGGGCGCCACCATCCTGCGCTGGCGCGAACGCCGCGAAGACGGCGGGTTCGTCCACCGGCATATGCGCGTGAAGCTCGCCATCGGCGCCGACGGCGCCAATTCGGCGCTCGCGCGGGCCGAGGTTCCCGGTTCGGAGAAAACGCGCCACGTCTTCGCCTATCACGAGATCGTCGCCTCGCCGCAGGCCGGCCATCCCGATTTCGATCCGGCGCGCTGCGACGTCATCTATCAGGGCCGCACCTCGCCCGATTTCTACGCCTGGATTTTCCCGCACGGGGCCACGACCAGCATCGGCACGGGCAGCGCGTGCAAGGGATTCTCGTTGCGCGGCGCCACCGCCGAGGTCCGCGCGGCGAACGGCCTTGCGGATTGCGCGACGATCCGGCGCGAAGGCGCCCCCATTCCGCTGAAGCCGTTGCCGCGTTGGGACAATGGCCGCGACGTGCTGCTCGCGGGCGACGCGGCCGGCGTGGTGGCGCCCGCGTCCGGCGAAGGCATCTACTACGCCATGTACGGCGGCCGCTTGGCCGCCGAAGCGGGCCTCGAATTCCTGCGCACGGCCGATGCGAAGTGTCTCGCCGGCGCGCGCAAGCGCTTCATGCGCGCGCACGGGATCGTCTTCATGGTCCTCGGCATCATGCAGCGCTTCTGGTATTCGAGCGAGAACCGCCGGGAGCGCTTCGTCAGCATCTGCCGCGACAAAGACGTACAGAAGCTGACCTTCGACGCCTACATGAACAAGGAACTCGTGCGCGCGAAGCCCGGCGCGCATCTGCGCATCTTCTTCAAGGACATGGGCCACCTGTTCGGAATTCTGCGCACATGAACGAAAGATGGCGCGGCCGGGCGCGGCCGCTCGCCGCCGG
>CAZJAY010000416.1:0-1631 GCA_964543915.1 uncultured Methylocystis sp.
TTCCCAGACCGAACGGATGCACGCCTTGCAAGCGTTGCGTGATGGTCGGGCGCGCGTCTGCATCGCAACCGATGTTGCGGCGCGTGGCATCGATCTGCCAAGTCTGGGCCTCGTGATCCATGCGGATCTCCCGCATAATACGGAAGCCTTGCAGCATCGAAGCGGACGAACCGGGCGGGCGGGACGCAAAGGCGTCAGCGCATTGCTCGTTCCGCCGTCGCGCCGCCGTCGCGCCGAGCAATTGCTCGCAGACGCCGGAGTTTACGCGAAATGGAGCGGACCGCCCACAGCCGAGGAGATCCACGCGCTGGACCAGAACCGCTTGCTTCAGGAGCCGCTGCTGAACGAAAGCCCGGGCGAAGAGGATTTCCGTCTCGCACGTCTGCTTCTCGCCGAGCGCTCGCCCGAGCAACTGGGCGCGGCTCTTGTCCGCCTTTATCGCTCGCGTCTTCCTGCGATCGAGCAGGTCATCGATCCCGGACAGGAACCGAAAAGCCGTTCCCCGCGCGACACGGCAAGCGGCGCGACGACGACCCGCGAAACCCGCGGCAAACGCCCGCATCCAGCGGGTCCACAGGGCGAGACGGCATGGTTCCGGCTCAATATCGGCCGCAGGCAGAACGCCGATCCGAAATGGCTTTTACCAATGCTTTGTCGCAGGGGCGATATCACGAAGCAGGATATCGGCGCGATCCGCATTTTCGATCAAGAGACGCAGGTTGAAATCGCGGAAGCCCTCGCGTCGAAGTTCGCGGCCAATATGGGGCGCCCGAGCGGCGATAACATTCGGGCTGAGCCATCGAATGGACCCACAGTGTCGCGGCGGCCGCGGGGATTGGAAGAACCGAAGACGAAATTCGCCGGGAAGAAACCAAAGCGTAAATCAAAATCCTGAAAACGTCGGCGCAGTCCACGTCCGGAAGACGAACAGGGCGCTTCGCGCTGTTCCCGCACCGTGGATGGGGCGCGCATTGATAGAGAAATCGTGAGATGCGCCCCCGCGCCGGCCGCCGGATTGCGTCCGGGGGCGGGGAGCGCTAAAACGCGCGAACCCTTTGGTTAAAGGCGACTTACGTCGATTTGTGTCGGCGAGTGAGCGCGTCAGGAGCAACTTATGGTTTCGGTCACTTTTCCCGATGGCGCGTCGCGCCGGATCGAGCCGGGCGTCACCGGCCTCGATATCGCCAAAAGCATTTCGCCCTCGCTGGCCAAACGCGTTGTGGCGATGACGCTGGACGGCGCGCTGGTCGACCTCGCGGCTCCGGTCGAGCGGGACGCAAAAATCGAATTCGTCGGCCGCGACGATCCCCGTGCGCTTGAAGTCATCCGTCACGACGCCGCCCATGTGCTCGCCGAGGCCGTGCAAGCCCTGTATCCGGACACACAGGTGACGATCGGTCCGGTTATTGAAAACGGGTTTTACTACGATTTCCACCGCGCCGAACCCTTCACGCCGGACGATTTGCCGATCATCGAGAAGAAGATGCGCGAAATCGTCGCTCGCGACGCGCGGATCACACGCGAAGTCTGGAGCCGGGACGATGCGAAAGCCTGGTTCATCGCCAAAGGCGAAACCATCAAGGGCGAATTGATCGACAGCATCAAATCCGACGAGCCGCTTAGAAGTTATA
>CAZJAY010000417.1:0-1627 GCA_964543915.1 uncultured Methylocystis sp.
AAAAAGATCGCGCTCCGGCTCCGACAAAAACAAATGCAGAAAACCTCAAAGACCGCATCAATGAGATCCTTGAAAAGGAGTTTCACGGAAGACCCGGCGCCCCGGTCGCCGAGGTCAGGAAAAATGGCGAGGAGGTCCTGATCGGGCTGACGGACGACGCCAATTTCACAATGTTTGAGGTCGGTTCCATAACCCCGAAACCGCAGCTTGTTCGCGTGATCGGCGAGGTTGGCAAAACGCTTTCGAAAGAAGAAGGGCAAATCGAATTGCGCGGATACACCGACGGCCGCGTCTATGCAGGCAAAAATTATGATAACTGGCGGCTTTCCTCGGATCGCGCCACGATGGTCAATTATATGTTGGTGCGTGGCGGCCTGGCTCCTGCGCGGGTCGATCGGGTCGTGGGCTTTGCTGATCGCCATCCAAAAAACGCAGCCGATCCGCTTGCGCCGGTCAATCGCCGGATTGAAATTATTTTGCGGCCGGTTGCGCGATGATCAGGCGCCTCGTTATCGCCGTCACGATATGCTTTGTAACGCTTATTCGTGCGCCTGCCGAGGCGGTTGAATTTACTGATATGGTCCATGATTTGACGGTGCTTCAGGGCCGCATGGTCATGGGTGATCAAAAGGCGCGCGATCTCGTTGCGCGGCAATTCGACGCCATTGAATTAAAGATCCCGGAATTGGGCCCCGACGAATGGATTCTGCAGAAAAATACGCGTGCGGCGATTGTCTATCTTCTGGGTGGGGGATCGGCGGCGACGCTACGGGAGCTTCATGAGGCTGGATTTTTTGCGCCCGAAGATTCGTCTCTTGTAGAGGCGGCCCTTAATCATGCTGAAGGCGATCGGAATGCCGGGACCAGGCTGGCGGTGTTCGACCCAAAGGCCTATCCGCCTATACTCGGCGGACATCTTGCGCTTGTGCAGGGCAATGCGCGCATCATGGAAAATAAAGAAAAGGCAATCGTTTCTTTTGATCTCGCACGTTTATTCATGCCCGCATCACTCGTCGAGGAGGCGGCGTTGCGCCGTGAGTTGCGCGTGCTTGATCCAGAAAAGTCCGCCGATAAAATTGCGTCGCTTGCCCGTATTTATGCTGAACGATACCACGCCTCGCCCTATGCCGGAAATTTCTGGACAGAGCTCCGGGGATTGATTTTCGGGCCGTCCGGGGAAGCCGATTTCCGCATGGCGACCCAACTTGCAGCGGTGATCGATCTCGCGCCGGTTGCCGAACAGTTCGGGCTCAAGGCAGCGCTGTTTCGTAGCGCCTTTCTGAAGGGACAAATAAACGATGCCAATCATTGGTTGGAAAAGGCGGCTGCAGCTGCATCTGGCGCAGAACAGAACCTCCGTCGGGTTGCATTTTATCGCGCGATGATGGCGGCGGTCGATCCGCGGCACAAATCGCATGACGATAAACAGACGTTTCAATTGGCTACGCCTCCCGAACCTGAAGATCAGGTTCTGAAAGAAATTACCGCCGCAGTTGTGAATCGGATTGAGATTGCGCGCGAAGAAGAGCCAAACGCAGCTGATGAAGCCCCGGCCGATACGCGGAGCCAAATGGTGAATGCGGCGCACCTCCTTTTCGATGAAGTCGATGCGCTATTGAAGAAACGT
>CAZJAY010000418.1:0-1627 GCA_964543915.1 uncultured Methylocystis sp.
AGTGCTGCCCTCCGAAGGCAGAGGTCGCACGTTCGAATCGTGCCGGGCGCGCCATTTGCGTATAAAACCACTAACATTTGTGGTGCTGGTCTGACGGCCTGCGATGACGTCCGCGAGGGCGGCTTTTTCGCCGATAATTCTGACCTTGTCGTCGTCCACCTCGATGCAGGAGATGACGGCGCGCAAATAGGCCTTGCGCGCCTGTGTGTCGCAGTTTTCGAGCTTTTCCCGCATCAGGGCTGAGAACGCCTCGATTTTCTCGGGCGTGATTTCCGCGCCGTTTTTGGCCTGCGTCGCGATCCTGTCGAGGGAAGCCTGCGCGATGTCGCGCTCATGCTTTAGCGTCTGGATGCGCTGTCTGAGATCGTCCAGATCGACAACGCCTTCTTCAATCGCCTTGTAGAGGCGACTGAGCTTTTCCTTTGTCTGACTCAGTTCCTGTTCCAGCGACTTGCGGCGCTCCGCCACCGCCTGATCCTGTGAGGCGCGTCGCTCGACGATCTGATCGAGGATCAGGCTGAGGCGCTCGGGCGAGAGGAGCTTTTCCTTGACGTTGTCGATGACGGCGCCGTCGAGCTTCTCCATACGGATATGGCGGCCCTTGCAGACCGACTTGCCCTTCTGCTGACAACCCGCGCAGCTGTAATAGGCGTAGGAACGTTCGCCACGGGCCGTGCCTGTGCGGGTCATGCCGGCCCCGCAGGAAGCGCAGACGGCAAGGCCGGTGAGCAGCGTCGGGCCGTTGACGGCGCGCGGCGCCGTCACCTTTGGATTATTGGCCCTGAGCCGGGCCTGGACGCGCTCAAAGAGATCCAAGGGGACGATCGGCGGAACGTCGATTTCGATGACGTCTGCCGGGTCATTCAAGCCGGCCCTACGCGCATTGCGCACGCCATAGGGCCATTTGCCGGTGGCGTAGCCGGCGTTCTTCAAGATGTAGTGAACAGGCCCGACGCCGAAGACCGCGCCGACGCGCGTTCTGTAGCCATGCCCATTGAGCCAGCTGCACGTATCCTTGACGCCCAGAGGACCGGTAACGCCGTCGCCTTCGGCGTAAAGACGGAAGATCAGACGGACGGTTTCCGCTTCCACGGGGTCAATCTCCAGTCGCTTCTTGATTTTCGATCCGCGCCGCTCGGCTTCATAAGTCCGATAGCCAAGCGGCGGACGGGCGCCGTTCCAAAAACCTTGCTTCGCCGATTCTCGCATGGCGCGTGTTACGTTCTTGCCGTTCTCACGTGAGGTGTATTCATCGAAGACGCCGATGATCTGGCGCATCAACTCCTGCGATGGATCATCGCCGGTTGGTTGGGTAATCGAAACGACCTCCACGCCGCCTTTGCGTAGCCGGCGTATAGTGAGCTCCATCTCCGCGCCATTGCGGTAGAAGCGCGAGAAGGAATGGACGCAAATCACGTCAAAGCGACGATCAGGGAAACTGGCTTCTTCCAGCATCCGCTGAAAGACGGGACGGCGGTCATCTGTGGCTGACGCCCCCGGCTCAACGAGCTCATCGATCACCGTCTAGCCCTGCGCCTCGCAATAGCGCCGGGTGAGATCGCGCTGCGAGGGTGAACCGCTCCGGGTTTGCCGGAGGCCGTTTTGTTTGAGTCACGCCGCTTTGGCG
>CAZJAY010000419.1:0-1626 GCA_964543915.1 uncultured Methylocystis sp.
CTTCCGACGCGACGTGAATTCTCATGCGCCAACCGGAAACCGATTCATGTCCCGTTCGTTGCTGGGCTCGCGCCGATACGCGCCCCTTTTCCTTCGTCAGTTTCTTTCCGCATTCAACGATAATTTCGTCAAGAACGCTCTCATTCTTCTGATCCTTTACCGGATCGGGAATGCGCAGGGCGCGGCGCTCGTCAGTCTTGCCGGCGCGATTTTCATCGCGCCTTTTTTTCTCCTGTCCGCGCTCGGCGGCGTATTCGCCGACTAATTCGACTCGGCGACCGTCGCGCGGCGCCTGAGCGTTGCGGTAATCGGCATTGCCGGCGTCGCCGCGATCGGCTTTGCGTTATCAAATATTGCGGCGCTGTTCGTCGCCCTGTTTTTGTTTGGCGTCGTGGCGGCGCTATTCGGGCCGGTGAAATACGGCATTCTCCCCGATCACCTCACGCGTGAAGAACTGCCCGCCGGCAACGCGCTCGTCGAAAGCGCGACCTTTCTCGCCATTCTGGGCGGAACCATCGCCGGCGGCTTCGTTCTGCGCGCGGACGGCGCGTCCTATTTCGCCGCCGGCCTCATCTGCATCGCGCTCCTCGCCTATCTCGCCGCGCGGCAAATCCCCGCAACCGGAAGCAGTGCGCCGGAGCTACGGATTGACCCCAATATTTTTGCGTCGACGCTACGGCTCCTGCGTCTGCTGCGCAGCGAGCCGCCACTGTGGCGTCTCGCCGGCGTCACGAGCCTGTTCTGGCTCTTCGGCTCGATTGCGATGTCGCTGCTTCCCCAAATCGTGACGGAACGGCTGCATGGCGCCGATAGCGTCCTGACGATTCATCTTGCGATTTTCGCGATCGCCATCGCTATCGGATCGGGGCTTGCCGCCTTTCTCCTCGATGGACGCATCGTCCTGCTGCCGACGGCCTTCGGCGCCGCCGTCGTTGGCCTTGCAATGGGCGATCTCGCATTCGCCTTCTATCTCGCCGCGCCGCCCACTCTCGTCGGCCCCCTGCCGCCAGGCGTCTATTTCGACCAGCCGACGGCGATACGCGCGGCGGTGGATCTTGGTCTGACGGCGCTCGCCGGCGGTTTGATGATCGTGCCGGCCTTCGCCGCCATTCAGGCGCAAAGTCCAGCCCGAGAGCGGGCCCGCATCGTCGCCGCCGTAAATGTGCATAACGCCGCCTTCATGGCGCTGGGCGGCGTCGCGGTCGCCGGCTTTCAGAGCGTCGGCGCGCCTCTTGCCACGCTGCTTGCGATCCTCTCCGCTCTCGCGCTCGCCGGCGCGGTCTGGATCCGGAAAGCGGTTGTCGCGCGGCCCATTCTTGACGCGCTCTCGATCCTATTTCGCGCCTTCTATCGGCTGGAAGTCATCGGCTACGAGAATATCGCGAAGGCGGGACCCAATCCGATTGTCGCCGTCAATCACGTCAGCTTCCTCGACGCCGCAGCGATTCTGGCCGTTTTGCCGCGCGACCCGATTTTCGCCATCGATCAGAAAGTGTCGGAAAGCTGGTGGGTCCGCCTATTTCTGCATTTCGTGCGGGCCGTGCCCCTCGATCCGACGAAACCGCTGGGCGTGCGGACGCTCGTCAACGCGGTCCGCGAGGGTCAGCCGCTCGTGATCTTTCCCGA
>CAZJAY010000420.1:0-1623 GCA_964543915.1 uncultured Methylocystis sp.
CGGCGACCATCACTTCGGCTTCGCCAAGCGCGACGATGCGGGCGGCGTCGCCGATGGCATGGGTGCCGGTGGCGCAGGCCGTCACAACCGCGTGATTGGGCCCCTTGAGTCCATGGAGGATCGACACGTAACCGGCGACAAGATTGATGATGCGGCCCGAAACGAAGAAGGGCGACACGCGCCGGGGGCCCTTTTCTTTCAGCGTGACCGAGGTCTCGTAAATACCGCCGAGACCGCCGATGCCGGAGCCTATCAAAACCCCGGTCGTTTCCTGCTTTTCTTCGGTATCGGCCTTCCAGCCGGCGTCCGCGAGCGCCTGCGTCGCGGCGGAAACGCCGTATATGATGAAGTCGTCAACCTTGCGCTGCTCTTTCGGGTCGAACCACGCGTCGGGGTTGAAAGTGCCGTTGGAGCCGTCGCCGCGCGGAATCATCGCAGCGACCTGGCAGGCGAGGTCATCGGTTTCGAACGTATCGATGCGCCTGAAACCGTGTTCGCCGCCGGTCAGGCGCGACCAGTTCGTTTCGACGCCGCATCCCAACGGCGAAACCACGCCAAGGCCTGTGACGACGACCCTTCTCATAAGCGCTCCCGGAATTCGTAAGGCGCGGGGTATTTCAGCAAATACGCGCGCGCCCGGGCGGCGCGCGGTCGGGCCGCGCGCGGCTGTTGCGGATCAGGCCTGGGCCTTGGTCAGGAAGTCGACGGCGTCCTTGAAGGTCGCGATCTTTTCCGCCGCATCGTCGGGAATTTCGACGCCGAATTCTTCTTCAAACGCCATGACCAGTTCGACGGTGTCGAGCGAGTCGGCGCCAAGGTCTTCGATGAAATTCGCACCGTCCACGACCTTCTCGGGCTCGACGCCCAGATGCTCGACGACGATTTTCTTCACGCGCTCGGCGACATCGCTCATATTTTCAATCCCTGTTGCTGCGGTGCTGGGCACCGTTGAGGCGCGCCCCGCGCGTAACGCGCTGCGGTCGCCAATGGCCAAAATCCTAACGCCGTCCGGATCCCGGAGCGCTGTCTCCGGTTTCGCCCTATGTCGCCTGATGCAGGAGCTCTGAACAGACGCGACCCGTTACCATACTTGCCCGGGATTGGCGAGAGCGGCCCGGCGCGGCGCGCTCCTAATCCAACGGATTGGCCGCCGCGTCAAGCTGGCGCCGGAAGCCTAGGCCATGAGCATGCCGCCGTTCACGTGAAGGGTTTGACCCGTCACATATCCGGCCTCGGCGCTTGCGAGATAGACGACCGCCCCCGCGACTTCCGAGCCGGTCCCGAGCCGGCCGGCCGGAATCTTTGAGAGGAACTCCGGGGCGACGGAGTCGGGCAGGCCCTCGGGCATCGGGCTCTGGATGAAGCCCGGCGCGACGCAGTTAACCGTCACGCCGCGCGCAGCCACCTCCTGCGCCAGCGCTTTGGACATGCCGATCATGCCGGCCTTCGAGGCCGCATAATTCGTCTGGCCGCCGATGCCGCCGGTCAGGCCGACGATAGAGGTGAAGCCGATGAAGCGGCCATGGCGCTTTTTGATCATGACGCGCAGGGCGGCGCGCGCAAGCCGAAAAGCGGCCGTCAGATTAAGCTCGAGAACAGCGTCCCAGTCCTCGTCCTTGAGCC
>CAZJAY010000421.1:0-1614 GCA_964543915.1 uncultured Methylocystis sp.
CGGCGCCGCTTGCGTCGAGAGGCTTGTCCGCGCGGGCTTCTTCGTTTTCGGTTCCGTTCGTCGGGAAGCAGACGCCGCTCGGATGCGCGAACTTTACGGCGATCGCGCGGCGCCGCTGTTATTCGACGTGACGGATGACGCAGCCGTGGATGCGGCCGCGCGCATTGTCGCGGATCATCTGCAGGGCGGGACCCTCGCCGGTCTTGTGAACAACGCCGGGATCGCGGTTCCCGGGCCGCTGATCCATCTGCCGATCGCCGATTTCCGGCGTCAGATCGCCACGAATCTTACCGCGCAACTCAAGGTCATTCAGGCCTTCGCGCCTTTGCTCGGCGCGCGTCCGGGGCCGCTCGAAGGCGCGCCGGGACGCATCGTCAATATGAGTTCGGTCGCCGGGCGCTTCGCAGCCCCATTTCTGGGCGCCTATAATGCTTCGAAATTCGGACTGGAAGGCCTCTCGGACGCGTTGCGTCGGGAGCTAATGATCTATGGGGTCGATCTGATCCTGATTGAGCCGGGCATGATCTCGACGCCGATCTGGGACAAGGCCGACAGCGTCGATTTTTCAGCGTTTGACGGAACAGATTACGCGACCCCGGCGCGGCGGGTTCAGAAATGGCTGGTGGAGCGCGGCCGCGCGGCTCCGCCTGCAGCGCGTGTCGCAGACGCAACGCTGCGCGCCCTGACCGCGCGAAAACCGCCCGTGCGTATCGCCGTCGTCTCGAATAAACTGTTGGATTACGTGCTTCCCCCACTCCTGCCAGCGCGATTGGCCGACTGGCTCGTTGCGCGCCGCCTCGGGCTGCTCGATTTGCGCCAAAAGCTCCGTCGCTGACGATCGCCGCCTTATGGCAGCGGATAACGCGGCGCGCGCAGGACGCGCGCCGCGCCGTTTGGCTCAGTGATAATGGTGGTGGTGGTGGTGATGATGGTGGTGGTGGTGATGGCAGCTCGCATGCGTATGCGTCTTGCCTGTCGTGTGTGCGAAAGCCGAAGCCGGCGCGGCCACGACGCTGAGCGACAGCAACAAAGCGGCGAGAATTTTTTTCATCTTGAACTCCATAATGCGCACCCGCATCAGGGCGGATACTCGCGTTATAGAGCCGAAAAAGCATATAAACAGGGCGGCGACGCCGGGGACGAGGCAATCGCGCGAATTTCCGCTTGACACGGAGTCGCTCCTCGACGTATTGGGAATATATTCCAAAAATATAGTTATCGCCGCGGAGACGCGCGGCGCACGCGCAGCGCGGGCCCGTGTCCGCGCGGCCGCTATCCCATGCGGGTCTCAATGAACCAGACGTTAACCCTCGCGCCGATCGTCAAAGGCTACCGTTTCGACTTTGCGCTGAATTTCATCGATGCGGAAGGCGCGCCGCCTGCTGGCTTCGATCTCGCTTCGGCGACGCGCGTCCTGGGCCAGTTCCGCGCCGCGCGCAACGCGGCGGATGCGCCGCTTGCGACCGTAGACACCGCCGACGGTTCCCTCGCTGTTGTCGTCGCCAACACGATCACTTTCACGATTCCCGCCAACGTCAGGGCGACGAGGACGCCCGGACAGCAGGCATGGGTTGATTTGGCATGGCGCGTGGTGGGCGACTGGCGGCTTATTCA
>CAZJAY010000422.1:0-1610 GCA_964543915.1 uncultured Methylocystis sp.
GGCGCAGGCGATGGCGGTCGTCAGCATGAGGATCATCACGCCGCCCTCATCCAGCATCCGCGCGCGTTCCCGAATGGCGGCATGATTTGCGCTTGAGATCAACGAAGCGACGAGCGCGAAATAAAAGACAAGACCGATGTTCCACCCGACAAGCGCGCGAGAAAAGGGACGCATCTCAGGCGGCAGGAGCGAGAAGGCGCCAAGTCCGACCACCGCACTGACAAAAAGTTGCGGTCGGGCGCGGACGACCCGGATCGGGGCCAGCAGGCGCGCGCCCGGGCGTCGGGTTGCGCGCTGGATCTCCTGCGCCAAGGTTCCGCTCTAGTTTTGTCGCGCGGCGACGAAACGGGCGGCTTCCGCGAGAATGGCTGTCGCCTCGCTCCCGCGCCCGGTGTCTCGCAACGCGGCTGTTGCTTCCTCGACGAGCGCGTCGCGGCGCGCGCGCGCCGCATCAATGCCGAGCAGGCCGACCAATGTCGCCTTGCCGCGCGCGGCGTCCTTGCCGGCCCGCTTGCCAAGAGCGGCGGTATCGCCTTCCGCGTCGAGAATGTCGTCGGCGATCTGGAAGGCGGCGCCGAGGGCTGCGCCATAGCGGGCGATCGCCGCTTTCCCGGTCGCGTCGGCCCCGCCAAGGATTGCGCCGGCGTCGACGGCGAAACGCAACAGCGCGCCGGTTTTCATCGCCTGCATCCTCAGCGTTTCTGTCTGTGAGAGCGGGGTTGCGGCGGTCTCCGCTTCGAGATCGAGCGCCTGGCCGCCGACCATCCCGCCGAGACCGGAAGCGCGCGCCAGCGCCAGCACGAGGCTGGCGCGCAGCGCAGGATCGGCGTGGGTGGCCGGATCGGCCACCACATCGAATGCATATGTCAACAGACCGTCGCCGGCGAGAATGGCGGTCGCCTCGTCGAACGCCTTGTGGCAGGTCGGGCGTCCACGTCTCAGATCATCATCGTCCATCGCCGGCAGGTCGTCGTGAACCAGCGAATAGCAATGGATCATTTCCAGCGCGCAGGCCGCGCGCAGGGGACCTTCGCCCGTTGCGCCAAACAGCCGCGCAGATTCGATGACAAGGAAGGGCCGCAGTCGTTTGCCGCCGCCGAGGCTCGCGTAGCGCATTGCCGCGAGGAGACGTTCCGGACGCGCGATTTCGCCCGCCAGCGGGGCGGGCGAGAGCAGGGCGTCCAGCGCGGATTCCGTCGCTTCCGCCGCTTCGTCAAGGCGGCGACGAAAGGCTTCGGCGCGTTGGGCTGCTTCCATCGGTTCTGTCGTTCCTGTCGGGAGGCGGCGAGAATGTCGCCGGCGTGGAATGGCGCAGGGATATCGCCGTTGGCGTCCGCCCTGTCAAATGGCTGTTCGCGCCGCGCCAGCTCCCGCTGCTCAGGGACCGTCGACGAGGAGTTCGGCGATCGAGCCGTTTTCATGCAGGCGCCGTATTGCTGCGGCGAAAAGCGGGGCCGCGTCGATCACGGAAAGCCGCCCGCCAAGCGCGACACGAACGCCGTTCCACGCATCCTCGCCAACTGTATTCGTCGTCACAAGCCGGTCGATGGGCGCGGTGCGCAGAATATCGGGCGCCTCCGCCGTGAAAACGCCATGCGTCGCCGCCGCCC
>CAZJAY010000423.1:0-1602 GCA_964543915.1 uncultured Methylocystis sp.
GCGACGTGGTGTGCGGCGGCTTCGGTCTGCCGATCGCCCGCGACATGTGCCAGAAAGTCATCGTCGTCGGCTCAAACGATCTCCAGTCTCTCTATGTCGCGAATAACGTCTGCTCAGCCGTCGAGTATTTTCGCAAACTTGGCGGCAATGTCGGCGTTGGCGGCCTCGTCATCAACAAGGACGACGGGACCGGCGAGGCGCAGGCATTCGCAAAGGCGGCCGGCATCCCTGTTCTCGCCTCGATTCCCGCCGACGAGGATATCCGGCGCAAGAGCGCGAGTTATGAAATTATCGGACATCCCGACGGACGCTGGGGACCGCTTTTCGGCGAGCTTGCGGCGAATGTCGCGGCCGCATTGCCGAATCGCCCGACGCCACTGACGCAGGACGCGCTGCTCGGTCTCTTTTCCGGAGCCGCCGTCGGACGCGATGTCGCGCTTGTGCCTGCGACTCTCGAAGACATGTGCGGCGCAACGTCGACGCAGAAGCCTTCTCTTGAAATCGTCTACGAAAATATCTGACGGGGCACATGATGGACGATCTCGCCGCCTCTCCCCTGTCTGCGCAGCCGCTCGTGAGCGGCGACGCGCATCCATCTGCGTCTTTGCAAGATGGTTTCGGATGTCACGGCGGCAAGGAGAAAATGCGCACCGCGGCTGAGGCGGCCGGCATGAGCGAAACGCTCGGCCAGTATGCGAAGGATTATCCGCAGGGACCCCATGATCAGCCGCAAAGCATGTGTCCGGCGTTCGGCTCGCTGCGCATCGGTCTACGGATGCGGCGCACGGCAATGGTTCTTTCTGGCTCCGCCTGTTGCGTCTATGGTCTGACCTTCACCTCACATTTCTATGGCGCGCGGCGCACCGTTGGTTATGTGCCTTTCAGTTCCGAAACGCTCGTCACCGGAAAATTATTCGAAGACATTCGCGAGGCGACGTATCAGCTCGCCGATCCTGAAAAATACGACGCCGTCGTCATCATCAACCTCTGCGTGCCGACCGCCTCCGGCGTGCCGCTAAGGCTGCTGCCTGCCGAGATCAATGGCGTCCGCATCATCGGCATCGACGTGCCTGGCTTTGGCGTGCCAACGCATGCCGAGGCCAAGGATGTCCTTGCCGGTGCCATGTTGCGCGTCGCCCGCTGCGAGGCGGAGCAGGGTCCGGTGCAGGCCCCGCGCGGACCGCGCGTGGAAAAGCCCACGATCACGCTGCTCGGCGAGATGTTTCCTGCCGATCCGATGTTGATTGGCGAGATGCTTGATCAGCTTGGTCTTGCGGCGGGTCCCGTCGTGCCGACGCGCGAATGGCGCGAACTCTATGGCGCGCTGGATTGCGCTGCGGTGGCGGCGATCCATCCCTTCTATGCGTCCTGTATGCGTGAGTTCGAAGCCGCCGGCCGTCGTATCGTCGGCTCGGCGCCGGTCGGCTATGAGGGCGCCGCCGCCTGGCTCGAAAATATCGGCGCCGCCTGCAATATCGCCCATGAGCGGATCGACGCGGCGAAAGCGCAGCTCCAGCCCGCGATAAAGGGCGCGCTTGCCGCGTCTCCCATCAAGGGACGCATCACCCAAACCGGTTATGAAGGCTCCGAGCTCCTAGTCGG
>CAZJAY010000424.1:0-1600 GCA_964543915.1 uncultured Methylocystis sp.
GGGCGAGGCCTCCGTCATTGGTGAGGAGCATCAGACCCTCGGTGTTGATGTCGAGCCGGCCGAAGCTGACGACGCGCGGGAGATCGGGGACCCGCCTTTCGAGATAGTCGAAGACGGTGTCGCGCCCTTCCGGATCGCGGGCGCTGGTGACCAGTCCCGCCGGTTTGTGGAAGAGAAACAGGCGGGTGCGCTCGCGCGCCTGCATCGGCGCGCCGTCGATTTCGACTCTGTCCGAGTCCCGGACATTGACGGCCGGGCTGGCGAGCTTGCGGCCGTTTACGGCAACCCGTCCTTCGGCGATCCATTTTTCGGCGTCACGCCGCGAGCAGACGCCCGCGCGCGCCATCACCTTTGCAATCCGGTCGCCCGAAAGTGTTTTTTCGCCCTGCGCAGAGCGTGGCGCAGCGTCGGCGCGAGGCTGGCGCGGGCGCTTGTCCGGCCCGGGTCTTTCCCCGTCGGGCCTGCGCGCCGGTTTGCCGGGGCTTTTGGCCCCGTCGGTCGTTAAAGGCGCGCGTCGGCGCGGCGGACGGTCGCCGCCGGATCCGGCGCCGGGTCGATTTTGTTTTTTGTCGGCCATGGTTTCTGATAGCAGGCGCGACAGGCGCTTTGAAGCGCCATCAGCGGAGCGTGGCGCAAATGGCGACCGACGACCCATTCGATGCGGCTTTCGCGGCGGCGCAGGCGGCGGCGGCGGCCGGCGAGGTTCCGGTCGGCGCCGCGATCATGCGGGCAGGCGAGACCATCGCCGTCGCCGGCAACCGGACCCTGTGCGATCGCGATCCGACCGCTCATGCGGAGATCCTCGCCATTCGGGCGGCCTGCGCCAGGCTCGGTTCTGAGCGCCTCATCGATTGCGACCTCTATGTCACGCTGGAGCCCTGCGCCATGTGTGCGGCGGCGATTTCCTTCGCGCGCATTCGTCGCCTTTATTTCTGCGCCGACGATCCCAAGGGCGGCGCCGTGGAGAACGGGCCGCGTTTCTTCGCGCAGTCGACCTGCCATCACGCGCCGGAGGTTTACGGGGGCTTTCGCGAAAGCGAAGCCGCGCAATTGCTGCGCGACTTTTTCCGTGCGCGCCGGTGAACGCGGCTCAGAAAAACGCGTCGAGAGCGGCGAGGGTTTCGGCGGGCGCTTCGTCCATGGCGTAAAGACCGCAATCCAGCCGCGCGTCCGAAATCTCCGCGCCCCAGTCGCGCCACGCATCGACGAGCGAGGGCCCGTCGGCGGGAAAGCTCGTCTCACCCCAGATGATCTTCGTCGGCGACAGCAATTTGCGCCCCGAGGCGGCGTCGGCTTGGGTCCATTCGCGGTCGACGCCGGCCCCGGCGCGAAAATCCTCGCAAAACGCGTGAATGCGCAGCGGATCGTTGAAGGCGGCATGGTAGGCGGCGAGCGCGGCGGGATCGAAAATGTCGATCGTGCGAGACTTCGTTGAGTTCTTCAGCGTCTCATCAAGATAGGCGAAGGGATCGATTCCGATCAATGTTTCCGGTCCCGGCGCTGGCATCGACATGAAACGGGCGCGGCCGGCGCGCTGGCGGTCGCCGTCGCAGAAATCATCGTTCACAGGGGCGTTATTGATGAGCGCCAGTTTTGTGAT
>CAZJAY010000425.1:0-1596 GCA_964543915.1 uncultured Methylocystis sp.
CGCAGCATCTCGGCTGTCATTCTCACCCATGCGCATATCGATCACTCGGGCTATCTGCCTGCGCTCGTCCGCGATGGGTTCAGGGGGCCGATATACTGTTCGAAGGCGACGCGGGCGCTCTGCCGGATCCTGCTCCCGGACAGCGCGCGGCTTCAGGAACAGGACGCGGAATACGCCAACCGGCGCGGTTTCTCGAAACACAAACCGGCGTTGCCGCTCTATGATTCCGCTGATGCCCGACGCGCGCTCAGGCGCTTCCAGTCTCTCGCCTTCGACAAAAGACATGCCCTGCGCGAAGGGCCGGAAATCCGATTGCGCCGCGCCGGGCATATTCCCGGCGCATCAATCGTAGAATGCGAATGGAACGGAGTCCGGATCGTATTTTCCGGCGACCTAGGTCGATACGCCGATCCGACGATGCCGGCGCCCGAAACGGTTGCGGACGCCGATTATCTTGTTGTCGAATCGACCTATGGCGACCGGCTGCATCCGCACCTTGATGCAGAGGCGACGCTCGCCCGCGTGATCGGGGATACGGTTGCGCGGGGCGGGTCCGTGATCATCCCCGCTTTCGCGGTCGGCCGCGCGCAGACGCTGCTGCACTATCTCGAAAGGTTGCGTTCGGCGGGACGACTGCCCGATGCGCCCATCTATCTCGACAGTCCCATGGCGATCGACGCAAGCGCCGTCGTCGGCGAGTTTATTTCCGATCAGAGCCTGACCGCAGAAGAATGGGCCCGCGCCGTAGCTGTCGCCGAATATGTCGCCGCGCCGGAACGCTCAAAGGAAATTACCGAAGATCCGCAACCGAAAATCATCGTCTCCGCGAGCGGGATGGCGACGGGCGGTCGAGTTTTGCACCATCTCAAAAAGCTTGCGCCGGACCCACGCAACGCCATTCTCTTCACCGGCTTTCAGGCGGCGGGCACACGTGGGGCGAGTCTCGTCGCCGGGGCGCGCGTCGTAAAAATTCATGGTCAATATGTGGATGTGCGCGCCGAAGTCCTGAACCTCGACTGCCTCTCCGCGCACGCCGACGCCGACGAAATCATGCGCTGGCTGCATGGGTTCAGACGACCGCCCCGCACGACTTTCATCGTTCACGGCGAGCCTTCGGCGGCAGACGCGTTGCGTCTCCGAATTCAGGACGAACTCGGCTGGAACTGCCGGGCGCCCGAATATGCGGAAACAGCGAAGCTGTGAGCAAATGGCGCATTGGCAGGCCTTTTGGCGACAAAAACGCCGGTCATTGGCCAAAATCCCGCTGTTGCGGAAAGGCGCGCATCATCATCCTCCGTAATTGAAAAGGCGTCAGTTTCGGGAGGAAATTCCATGACCCACAGTGATCTTTCAAACAATCAGCGCAATGTAGAAAATCGGGATAAATATTCCGGCATGCGCAGCTTCGACTTTGCGATAACGCCGAATGTGCTGATATGCGGCGTTGCGGGCACAGTGCTGGGCGTGATTTTGGCTTACTGGGGAACGTCCGATCTTGGTATCGTCGCAGCGACGGCCATTGTGTTCGGCATCCTTTCCGGCATTTTCGGAATGTTTGTCTGATCTCGCAGATTTATCTTTGACGAGATGACTAAG
>CAZJAY010000426.1:0-1591 GCA_964543915.1 uncultured Methylocystis sp.
CGCGAACTTGTGCAGGAGCGCGTCGATCTGCTCGAAGCGGCTTTCGCCCAGCGGTCGCTCGAAGGCGAGCGACTTGTCGCCGCCGTCGACCTCTTTCAGGCGCTTGGCGGCGGGTATTCGGATGGTCCCGATCCTGCGGCGCCGAAGCCGGCCCCCGAGGACGACCCGATCACGCCGGTGGTCGACACAATCAAGAATGTAACCGGCGGCTGAAACGCCGATCTCTCAGGACGGACCTAAAGGCGAAGCGGAACGATCGATGCCTCTCTCAAGAAAAAGCATACGCGCGAGACGGGATTTTTTGCTCAGGCTGGTTCTTGCCGGCGTCGCGCTTGGCGTGCTTGTGGCCCTATTTCGCTGGCTGACCTTCGACCGCAACTGGGTGACGACGGATAACGCGTTCGTCACAGGCAATATTCTGCCGGTGAATTCGGACGCGACCGGCGTCGTCGCGGCTGTCCTTGTGGAAGAAACGCAGTTGGTGAAAAAAGGCGAGGTTCTGGTTCGGCTTGACGCCCAGCGCGCGCGCGCCTCGCTGGCCCAGGCCGAGGCGGATCTCGGACGCGCCGTGCGCACCGTCGGTGCGCTCTTCGCCAATCGTCGTCAGGTCTGTCAGAAAGTGACTGCGCGCTCCGCGTTGCGTGATCGCACGAGCCACGATCTTGCCCGTTACAAACGCGCGGCGCCGAGTGGCGCGGCGTCGAACCAGCTATTGCAAAACACCGAGGATCAGCTCGCCGCCCAGGAAGCGGATGTGCGCGAGTCGCTGGCGGAACTGGGCGCGATCGAGGCGCGTATTTCGGGCGTCACGCGCATGAACCATCCCGACATCGAGGCCGCGCGCGCCAAATTCAGCGACGCCTATATCGAATTATTGCGCCAGAATATTCGTGCGCCGGCGACCGGCTATGTCGCCAAACGCCGCGTGCAGGTTGGTCAACGCGTCAAGCCGGGCGATCAAATTCTGAACATCCTGCCGCTCGACCATCTGTGGGTGGAGGCCAATCTCTGGGAAAACCGCATGGAGCGCGTGCGTCCAGGCCAGGAGGCCCTCATCAAACCCGATATTTACGGCGGCTCGGTCGTTTATCATGGGGTGGTGGAAGGCATTGTCCCGGGCACCGGCAGCGTTTTTGCGACGCTTCCGCCTGACAACGCAACGGGCAACTTCATCCGCATCGTGCAGCGCGTGCCGGTTCGTATCGCCATCAAGAAGGAAGAGCTTCAGGAGACGCCGCTCAGGCCCGGTCTGTCGACCGTTACGTCGATCAATGTCGGTGGTCCGCTCAATCCGCCTAACGACTCAATCGTCAAAACGACCTCGGATGAATATCAGACCGAAGTCTACAGCAAGGATCTGGCTGACGCGCGCGTTCGCGCCGAAAAGATCGTCGCCGACAATCTCTTCAAGGGCGACGGCGTTGATGCGGAATGCGTGGTCGCCCGTTGATCCGCCCTGCGGTCGCCGGGGGCTGCGTCAGGCGTGTTCCAGCGCCCGGATGCTGACGCGAACCTCGAGTTCCTGGCCGCCCGCGCTGACAAACACGCCGTCGATCGGGGAGACATCCGCATAGTCGCGGCCAATGGCGAC
>CAZJAY010000427.1:0-1585 GCA_964543915.1 uncultured Methylocystis sp.
GCGCCGCCACAAAGACCTGATCGTTTTTTTCCTCGCCCGGTTGAATAGGGGTGTTTTAGATCAGCAGCACATCCCCTTCGGCCATCGCGCCGATCGCTGCCGCGGCGGTCGGTCCGACGCAGTCATCGGCGAAGGCGACTTTTCGTCCGATCAGCTGCGCGACGCTTTGAGCGATTGGACCCAACGAGTCGGCCTCCGTCCGCTTGCCTTAGGGGCGGCCGTAGTGGGCGAGCAGAATGACCTTGCCGCCCTTCCCGGCCAGTTCGCGGATCGTCGGCGCCACGCGCTCGATCCGGGTGGCGTCGGTGACGCGGCCATTGTCCATCGGCACATTGATGTCGACGCGCAGGAGCACGCGTTTGCCCTTCGGGTCGAGATCGTCGAGTGTTCTGAAATCGCTCATGGAGCCGCTTTTCGCATGTTGAAGCCGTTTGTCGCCGCCGCCGAAAGATCGTGGATATAGCCTGCGGCGCGACAACAGGCCGGGGTTTCGGCGCATCGCCGAAAAAACGTCGGCTGCAAAAAAGTCCGGACGCCGTCAGGAGCCCGGACCCACATGACGCGCGCGTTGGTCAGCCGCGACGCAGCAGACGGCGGTGGTGTCCCGGACGCAGGGCGCGCGGTCCGCGTTCGATCTGACGATTGCGCCACCAGTGCCGCCAGCCTTTCTTATGCGTTGTCGCAGCATGCGCAGCGTGATGCTTATGGCTCGCGGTCGTAGCGGCCACCGCGCCGCCGCTTGCCGCCGGAGCAGCCGCAGCAGGAGCGGGAATCGCAGCTTTGGCGTCCGCCGCAGGCGTCTGCGCGGAGGCGGCCGACGGGACCGCGAAAATCGCGAAAAGGATTATAAAGGCGTAGTTCTTCATTTTCTCTCCTCCCGATCCCGGAACGCATTCCGGTTGACGGACGCCGGCGCGGGTCCGGCGCAACCTTTTTCGGCCGACGGTTCAGATAAGCCGGGCCATCCAGGCCGCCGTGTCGGTCATGCGACCCGAGAAGCCCCACTCATTGTCGTACCAGCTGAGGATCGACACGAGATTGCCGTCCATGACCCGCGTCTGGTCGAGATGGAAGGTCGATGACAGAGGGTTATGATTGAAGTCGATCGACACCAGCTTTTCCGTCGTGTAGCCAAGCACGCCCATCAGCGGCCCATCGGCGGCGGCCATGATCGCGGCATTGATTTCGTCACGGGAGGTCGGGCGTTTCGCCACGAATTTCAGATCGACGGCCGAAACATTGGGCGTCGGGACCCGGATCGCGTAACCATCGAGACGGCCCGCGAGTTCGGGCAGGACGAGGCCGACCGCCTTGGCGGCGCCTGTTGATGTCGGGATCATGGACAGCGCCGCTGCGCGCGCCCGGTAAAGGTCCTTGTGGAAGGTATCGAGCGTTGGCTGATCTCCGGTATAGGAGTGGATCGTCGTCATGATGCCCTTCTCGACGCCAACGACATCGTTCAGCACTTTTGCGACGGGCGCGAGACAGTTCGTCGTGCAGGAGGCTTTGGAGACAACCCTATGATCCTTCTTGATCTTCTCGTGGTTCACGCCGTAAACGACCGTGATGTCGGCGCCTTCCCCGG
>CAZJAY010000428.1:0-1575 GCA_964543915.1 uncultured Methylocystis sp.
GACGCGGAGGCCTTCCATTTTCCGATGCTAACGGATCAAATCTGGCCGACGACTGATTCGCAGAAAACGGCCGGCCTGTTTCCGCCCGGCGGACAGCCACATATTTCGGGATGGAGCGCGACACAGGATGAGCGGAACGCTGCGTGTAACCGGATGCACGGCGCTCGCCGGCCTGATCGCGGGCTATATCGCCGCGCTGGCGGGCCTTCTTTTCAAAACCGAAGCCGAAGCCCTCGACGTTCCTTTCGTAAACTATACCCTCCCGCTTGGCGTTTTCCTGGTTTTTGTTTTCATTCTGCGATGGCTTCTGCTGTCTGTTATGGGTGGTCGCGAGGCTACGGAGCCGCCGGTTTTTGCAAGGCGCGAGACGGAGCCAATCATTGCCGCCAATCCATTGCCCTTGCCCGAGGTTGTGCTGGACGCGGAGCAATCCGGCGACGTTAAACCCGCAGAGATCAGACCGGCGGACGGTCCGGCGACGCCGGCGTCGCCGGAAGACCGGGAAGCGTTTCGGATTGGACAGCTTTGCGCTGTAATCGGGGCGACGCAGGAAGGGCGCGCGCTCGATCAGATGTTGCAGGCGATTTTGGCGAAGGCGGAACGCGTGCGCGATTTGCGTGACGCACAACCGCTCGGAACAGCGCGCGAAAGCGAAGAATATCGACGAATGGTTGATACAATGCTTCGCGAAATCATCGCCGACTTCCGGGCCTTTGAACAAAAAGATCCGCTTTACGAGTTCATGTACGAGGTTGGCGGGTATTATGTCGTCGGGCTTCTCGCCGAGTTCGGCATGAACAACATCGCATATGGACTGTATCGGAATATGAAGGATGATTACGTCAAGGCCAAAATCCGAAACCAGTATCCGGATATTTTTTCCCGCTGAGAGCCAACTCGAAAATTCAATCGAATGATTGGAGTGGTAACTGGGTCTCTCTCAATCGCGAAACGACAGAGAGCCGAACGTCCCCCGATCGAAATCACCCACCCGGAACACGCGCGCGAGATGGGGCCGTTTTGCCGGTCGGCGCGCCGCTCAAAGCGCTTTTCGCCCTTCGTCACCCGCCGGCTTGTTGCGGTCTAACCGGCGCGCGCGGGCGCCGCGATGGCGGGAGCCAGCCATGGGGACCAGGCGCCCGAAGCTGTCGCGCCCTGCAGCTTTGAGGGAGTCAAGAAGATCAGCCGCGGCGAACGCGAGGTCGTGAGGGACTCGCGAAGCTCTCTCGCGATCGTTAAATTCACTGGATCGAGGGCGACTCCGAGCGCCGCCGGAAGCATCAATCGACGGCAGCCCGCAATTGCGCTGCTTGCGCGTGTTGGCGTTGAGTCGGCGCGACGCGCACGGGATGACGGCGCACCTCTCTGCCGAGGCCGTGCGGCGGTTGACAACGGGAAAGCGCAGGTGCGCTTCTTCCAGCCGGTCCGGGGGGGCGTCATGGACAAAACCTCGAATTATTTCAGTTTTTTAAAAATAGGGGTTGCGTTCGTGGAACGGCACGCATAAAAGCGCCAAACACCTCGACGCGGGGTGGAGCAGCCCGGTAGCTCGTCAGGCTCATAACCTGAAGGTCA
>CAZJAY010000429.1:0-1575 GCA_964543915.1 uncultured Methylocystis sp.
GCGAGCCCCACGACGCGATCGCAGAGAAACTCAAGTATTTCATATGACTACGGGCGCTGCGTCGATGCGCTGACATGGGTCAGCGCCGCGCGCAACAGCGACGGAGTCCCGAAGACTTGACCGACACGCGCTTCAAGGGCGGAGAGTTCTGGCTTTGCGCGCGCCATCCGCGCTTAATGCGCCGAATGGAACAGCCGATCCCAGCGAACGGACCAGGGCCAGCGCCAGAAGGCGAGCGGCGACACATCCTTCTTCACGGAGAAGAAAATGATTTCCGCACGACCGACCAGATTGACGAAGGGCACGAAGCCCACGCCGCCGATTTCCGGCGCGATACGGGAATCCGTCGAATTGTCGCGATTGTCGCCCATCATAAAATAATGATCGGGCGGCACGACGAAGAGATCGGTGTTGTCGTTGATGCCGTGGTCTCCCTCGACCTCAATGATCGTATGTTCGACGGCGGGATGGACGCCATCGCCGGGGAGCGTTTCCTTATAGGTCATCACCGACGTTTCGCGTCCCTCGCGATTTTCGGTCTGGGCCTTCTCGATTGGCTCGCGCGGCACAATGACGCCGTTGATGTAGAGGCGGCCGTCGACGACCTGGATCTTGTCGCCCGGCAGGCCAATCACGCGTTTGATGTAGTCTGTCTCATTGTCGCGCGGCAGCTTGAAGACGACGACATCGCCGCGCTTGGGGGCAGAAGCCAGCAGACGGCCGGAAAAAATATTGGGGCCGAGCGGCATGGAATAATTGGAATAGCCATAGGCGTATTTCGAGACGAAGACATAATCGCCGATAAGCAGCGTCGGGATCATTGAGCCGGAAGGAATATTGAACGGCTGGAAAAGCAGGGTGCGAATGACGAGCGCAATCGCCAGGGCCTGGATGATGACCTTGACGGTTTCCAGCCAGCCTTCCTCGTCCTTTTTCTCCGCCGCCGGCGCTTTCCTGTTCAAACGCGTGTCTCCTCAGCGCGATGGGCGTGATCTGCGGTCCGCCCGGGCGGCTCCGCTTAGCACGGCGCGGCTTCAATGAGAACCTGCGCCTGGGCGAGCGGATATTCGTCCGTCAGCGTCAGATGAATGATGGCGCGCATGCCCGGCGGCGTCATGGCCGCAAGCCGCGCCGCCGCTGCGCCGGTCAGGGCCATCGTCGGCTGGCCGGAGGCGAGGTTAACGACGCCGATGTCGGTCCAGCCGATCCCGTCACGAATGCCGGTCCCGAGCGCCTTGACGCAGGCCTCCTTGGCGGCGAAGCGTTTCGCATAGGAAGCCGCCCGCGCCCCGCGGCGATCGCTTTTCTCCCGCTCGACGGCGGTGAAAAGCCGGTGCGTGAAGCGGTCGCCATAGCGCTCGAGCGCGCGCTCGATCCGCCGGATATCGCAAAGATCGTTGCCGAAACCGAGGATCATGACGCGCTGGCGCGCCCTTCGGCGATCGCGGCGCGCATAAGCCGGACCGCCTCGGCCAAGCCGACGAAGACCGCCTCGCCGATGTGATAATGGCCGATATTGTGTTCGGCGATCTGCGGCAGCGAAGCCACGCGTCGGGCGGTGTCGTACTCGAGCCC
>CAZJAY010000430.1:0-1572 GCA_964543915.1 uncultured Methylocystis sp.
CCCCGCGCGCGCATGACGAGCGCTGCTTTTCCGGTGAAGGCGGCAAAGGCGACAAGGCCATCGACATGTTCGGCAAGATAGCGCGCGAGTGTCGATTTACCGGTCCCGGCGTAACCGAACAGCCTGAAGATCTGTGGACCACGCGGGGTCGCCAGCCAGGCCGCTACGGCGCCCAGGGCGCGATCCTGTTCGGGGGTCCACTCAGGCATCGTCCTCTCGCGTTTCCTTCCGCGACGACCTTGGCAGGGCGCGCCGGCGTCATCACGACCCGGGAATCGGAAGCGCGAACGATGCCGCAGGGGGCGGCGCGGGACAAGCGACCCGCACAGGGTCACTCGGCCGTTAATTGCATCAGTAGATTGATCTTGGTGATGATATTCACCACGCCAAGCACCATGAAGGCCCAGATCGCGACCCATAGCGCGACGAATTTCGGATTTTTGACCAATTCGGACACGGGCGACACCTCCCCTGACAATCCGTCGATTGTGCGCGCGTCACCCTCGGCGACAAAGACGAATTTTCGTCATTGATCGACAGAAAAAGGCCGCCGTCGGGGCTATTCGGCCCCCTGTGACGGAGCGCGGCTGTTTCACGAGAGACGCCTTTTCGCCCGGCGTTACGCGCGCGGCGGCCCAAGGCGAGGCGCTCCGCCGCGCTCGTTGCCGCCTAGCGTCCGTCTGGCGCGTCAACCCCGATCCATTTGGTTTTGACCTGCTCGAAATGCGTCTGCGGGTCATAGACCGCGACATTCAGGTCGAGCGCGCGCGCGGAAAGGCGGCCGATAGCGCCGAGCGCCGCGTAAGAAGCGACGACGCGGTCGCGCTGCGCCGTCACCAGCGCGACGCGGGCGTTCAGCAAGACTTGCTGTGCGTTCAATACGTCGAGCGTCGTGCGTTGCCCGACCTTCGCCTCCGCCCGCGTGCCGGCGAGCGCGGTTTCCGCCGCGCGCACCGCCGCCTGACTCGAGATGATGGAGGCGCGCGCCGTATCCATCTGTCCGAACGCCGAGACGACGTTGGCGCGCACGCCGTCGCGCTGGAGATCCGCGTTCAGCCGCGCCTGCCCCAGTTGCTCCTTCGCCTGGCGGATCGAGGCGTATTCCGATCCGCCCTGATACAGCGGAATATTGAGCTGGCCGCTGGCGGCGGCGATGAAAGCGCGCGAACCTGGCAGGCCCTGGAAAGAGTCATACTGGTTTGACACCTGCGCATTGAGCGAGAGACTCGGCGACAGGGCGGCCTCCGCGACCTTGACCGCAAGTTCCGCCGCATCGACCTGATGAATGGACACCTGGACGCCGGGATGCTCATGCAATGCGATCTCGATGGCCTCAGCAAGCGAACGCGGCAGCATATTTTCCACAGAGCGGGCCGGTTCCAGATGTGTTGGTTCGATGCCGATAATCTGGCGGTAGGCGGCAATACTGTTCTTCAGTTGCGCCTGGGCGGCGTAAAGCTCGGTGCGGGCCAGCGCCGCATCGGTCGTTTCGGCGCGACAAACAGCGGGCCCCGCCACCGCGAGGGCGACGGCGATCAACAGGCGCGTTGGCGTCGCGGCCGGCGACGCCGC
>CAZJAY010000431.1:0-1560 GCA_964543915.1 uncultured Methylocystis sp.
CCACGCGCCATTGTGAACCGCCAGGGTCATCTACGCCTCCCTCTTGATATGTCCATCAACAAAAGAGGTGAGATCGGGTCGATGGGGATACAAGGAGACGATTTGTCGCCGGGCCAGGCGATGGCGCGGTCAGGCGGCAAGCTTTTCCTTCGTAGCAGCCACGGCAGGCGTTGCACGACGATGATCGGCCTGGGACTGCCCGACCACGCGTTGCGCAATCTGCGCGGCGGGCGTGGGCCGGGGCCGCAGCCGGATGCGCCGCTCATTGCGGGCCCAAAGCAAATAGCAAAGCCCGGTGATCGCAGCGAGGGCCGTAAAGGGCTCGCCATCCGGGACGGGGAAGGTGGCGAAATCCGGCGCGCATTCGCGCGCATATTGACAGGCGTCGGACCAGTTCTGCAGCCAGTTTCCGATCGAATCCATAATGGCCTCCCGTGTTGGATCCACATATGGCGGCGCATTATTGTGCGCTGCGGTAAACAATATATGTTGCAGCGCACGTTTCCGGGAGGATAAATTTGTCGCACGTGACGGTATTACGAATAAGTTATTGATTTCAATAATTTTGAGCTTTCAAAATCTTATTGCTGCGCAATAAAAAACGGCCCGGAAAGTGTCCGGGCCGTTGCAACGCCTGATCGCGTCTGAGGCGACTCAGCCTTCCAGCAGTCGTCGCGCGATGACCTGAGCCTGAATTTCCGCCGCGCCTTCAAAGATGTTCAGGATGCGGGCGTCGCAGAGCACGCGCGAAACCGGATATTCCAGCGCGAAGCCATTGCCGCCGTGGATCTGCAGGGCGTTGTCCGCCGCCGCCCAGGCGACTCGGGCGCCAAGCAGTTTCGACATGCCAGCCTCGAGATCGCAGCGCTTGCCCTCATCCTTCTCGCGCGCCGCGAAATAGGTGATCTGGCGGGCGATGTGGATTTCAACGGCCATGGAGACGATCTTGTTGAAAACCCGCGGGAAAGCATAGAGGGGCTTGCCGAACTGAATGCGTTCCTTGGCGTATTTCAGGCCGAGGTCGAGCGCCGACTGGGCGACGCCCAGCGCCCGCGCCGCCGTCTGGATTCGGGCCGACTCGAAAGTCTCCATGAGCTGCTTGAAGCCCTTGCCCTCCTCGCCGCCAAGCAGATTGGCGGCTGGAACCTCGAAATTATCGAAGCCGATCTCGAATTCCTTCATGCCGCGATAGCCGAGCACTTCGATCTCGCCGCCGGTCATGCCGACCGCCGGGAAGGGATTCTCGTCGGTGCCGCGCGGTTTTTCCGCGATCAGCATCGAAAGACCTCTGTAGCCCTTTTCTTCCGGATTGGTGCGGACAAGCAGGGTCATGATGTCGGCGCGCACCGGATGGGTGATCCAGGTCTTGTTGCCGACGACCTTGTAGACGTCGCCCTCCCGCGTCGCGCGCGTCCGCAGGCCCGCAAGATCCGATCCATTGTTCGGCTCGGTGAAAACGGCGGTCGGCAAAATCTCGCCGCTTGCGATCCCGGGCAGAAAATTATGTTTCTGTTCCTCGGTCCCGCCGACGAGGATCAATTCGGCGGCGATTTCAGAGCG
>CAZJAY010000432.1:0-1550 GCA_964543915.1 uncultured Methylocystis sp.
CGCGCTTGCGCCAAGGCCAATCGCGATCGACGACTCGCCGGCGGCGTTGGCCGACACGCCGAGCGCGAGGCTGTCGGTGTTCGTCGCCCGCGCGTTCACGCCAAAGGCGGAGGCGGAGTTGGCGGTCGCCTGCTCATTATTTACAACAGCCGTTGTCAAGGCTCCCGTCGCACGCGTGTATGCGCCCAACGCCGTCGCCGCTTCCCCATCCGCC
Source organism: uncultured Methylocystis sp. (assembly GCA_964543915.1). Lineage (GTDB taxonomy): Bacteria > Pseudomonadota > Alphaproteobacteria > Rhizobiales > Beijerinckiaceae > Methylocystis. Next base: position 215 of record CAZJAY010000432.1, read on the forward strand.
CGCGCATTCGATCCTGTGGCCGTCGCGCTTGTGCCGCGCGCGTAGGCTTGAGGACCCCAGGCTGATGTATAGTCGCCAATGGCGTTGACCTGATAGCCGACCGCGCTCGCATAAGCGCCATTCGCGAGGGTCTGCTGACCAATGGCGATTTGCCCCCCGAAAAATGGGTTGGCCGGCGCATTGGCGCCAGCGCCGATCGCGATCGAAAAGGTTGGGATAGCATTGGGTGCGGCGCCCGCGATATTCGCGCCAATGGCGATCGATCCGGTTCCCGCCGCGTTGCCTCCGCCTGCAGAGAAGCTTTGCCCCAGCGCCGGGCTGGTGAAAGCCACCAGGCCGGCGATCGCGCCCCCCGCAAGCGCGCTCGACGCCAGCAGCCGCGCCGGGATGGATGGCGACCGCGTGACGGCGCCCTCAGTTCGCGGGCGTTGCGCGCCCGAAGCGGCGCGGGAGGGGGCGGTCGATGCGCGGCTTTCCCTGACGATCCTCGTGGCGGACATGGCGGCGATCTCCGGAACGGTTTACAATTGACAACACCGTAAATCCAGTTTCGCAGCGCACGCTATAGCCAAGCTTGCGATTCGCCGATTCCGCCGCGCTTTCCCGACCGCTGTGGCTCTTGCGCAACAGTCGACGCCCAATCAAATGGCGTTTCGACCGTGAAACGGGCAAAAAATATGATCCAGCGACGCCGCCCTAACGCCGCGCGGCGCGCGCGATGCGCCAGAAGGCGCGTTCCGTCTCCATACGGGCGGTCGCGGGATGGGCGCGCGCGCGGGTCTGGGCGGCGCGCAGCGGTTCGATCAGCGCGCCGACGCCGGCCGAAGTCCAGCGCCTGAGCTGCGCCTCCAGCAGGCCGCGATGCATGAAGCCAAAGCCCGCGCGCATCATCGCCGTGACGCCCGGGTCCGTGCGCCCGCCTTCGCGCTCCATGGCGAGCCGGGCGCGATGCAGGGCGAGCGCGTAGCGCAGCGCGCCAAAGAGGAGCGCGCCGGCGTCGCCGCCATGGGCGAACCAGGCGTCGAGCGTTTCGCCGGCCTCCCCCGCGAAAGCGGCGGCGACAACGCGGTCGGCGGCGATATTGGCGGCATGGGCGACAATCGCCTCCACGTCTTCCGCCTCGACCTGTTCGCGCCCGTGCATATACAGGGCGAGCTTGCCGAGTTCGGATCGGCTCATGAGCCGATCCTCGCCGAGCGCAACGCGCAACAGCCCCTGCGCCTCGGGGGTGGCGTGCAAACCCGCCGCGCGCAGACTGCGATCGATCAGGGCGTTGAGATCATGATCCGTATCGGCCTGGCACTCGATCGCGGCGGCGCCCTTTGCGCCTTCGACG
>CAZJAY010000433.1:0-1549 GCA_964543915.1 uncultured Methylocystis sp.
GCGCCGATCCCGAAAAGGAGCGGCTGCAATCGCCGCAGGAGCGCGCGAAACTCGCTGGCCTTTACGAGTTCATTCTCTGCGCCTGTTGTTCGACGTCCTGCCACAGCTACTGGTGGAACGCCGATCGTTATCTTGGTCCTGCGGCTTTGCTCCAGGCGCATCGCTGGATTTCCGACTCGCGTGACGAGGCGACGGACGAACGTCTCGATTATGTCGACGACGTCTTTCGGCTGTATCGCTGCCATACGATTATGAACTGCACAAAGGCCTGCCCGAAACATCTGGAGCCGGCGAAAGCAATTGCCGAGATCAAGAATCTGGCGATCGCCCGCGCGACCGGGTGATGGTGCAGAGCTCCGGATCTTTCTTGCCTTGATCCTGCCGCCTCGGCGATTTACGAGGGCGGTTCTGTTCAGGATAAAGACCCGGAGGTTGTCCATGCGTCAGAGCGGTTATCGTTTTGTCCGCATCGTCTCCGCCGCCGCGATCGTGGCGGCGCTGGCCGTTCCCGCCGTCAGGGCGCAGGATTTTCAGCTGGATACAAAAGCGCTCGACCCGTCGCTCGCCGGAAAAGCCGCCGGCAAAAAGGCGAAAGGCGCTGTCGCGCCCGCCGGAGCGGCGGCGACCGGCGCGAAGCCCGGCGGGAAGCCGCCGCCCGATCGGCAGCATGGGGAACTCGAAGGTTGGTCGCCAGGCAAAGCCCCGCCATCGCCCGAGGAAAAGGACGCCGGGAGCGGCGCCAGTGGTCGTCCGGCCGTGAATATGACGCCGTCCGGCAATGTCGGGACCGGTTTCACCTTCTAGCGAGATGCGCCGGCGCGTGGTCGTCGGCTGGAGATCAGGACAATGGCGTATAAGGTTGCCGTCGTCGGCGCCACGGGCAATGTGGGCCGCGAAATGCTGGACATCCTCGCCGAACGGCGTTTTCCGGTTTCGGAAGTCGTGCCGCTCGCTTCATCGCGTTCGATCGGGCAGGAAGTGTCCTTTGGCGAGAAGACGCTCAAATGTCGTCATCTTGATGCCTATGATTTCTCCGGGACCGACATCTGTCTGATGTCGGCAGGCGGGACCGTGTCAAAGGAATGGTCGCCAAAAATCGGCGCGCAGGGTTGCGTTGTCATCGACAACTCCTCCGCGTGGCGGATGGACCCGGATGTTCCGCTCATTGTGCCGGAAGTAAACGCTGACGCTGCAGCCGGCTTTACAAAAAAGAACATCATCGCCAATCCGAACTGCTCCACGGCGCAACTCGTCGTGGCGCTGAAGCCCCTGCATGACGCGGCGAAAATCCGTCGTGTCGTCGTGTCGACCTATCAATCCGTGTCAGGCGCCGGCAAGGACGCGATGGACGAGCTCTTTGCGCAGACGCGCTCCGTGTTTGTCTCGGATCCTGTGCAGGCGAAGAAGTTCCCCAAGCGTATCGCCTTTAATCTCATCCCGCAGATCGACGTCTTTATGGAGGACGGCTTCACCAAGGAAGAGTGGAAGAGGGTGGCGGAGACGAAAAAGATCCTCGATCCGAAGATCAAACTCGTCGCGACCTGCGTGC
>CAZJAY010000434.1:0-1548 GCA_964543915.1 uncultured Methylocystis sp.
CCAATAACGACAAACAGTAGCGTCGATTCCTCGAGAATGGCGATTCCCGGCACGCTGAGGCCAAGCAGCAGACCCACGAGGCCCATGCGCCATGAATTGATATGAACGCTCGCGCTCAGCGTGCCGAGCGAGAGAATAATCAGCAGAACGAGCGCCGGGACCTCGTTGCTCAGCGCATTTTTCATATCGCCGGTGAAGACAAGGGTCATCGCAAAACGCACCGATAGCCAGTGCAGCGCCTGAACCTTCACGAGGACAAGGCGCTGATCCGAATTCCGCAGCCTTCGCCAGCTCTCAATGATGCAGATCAGGCCAAAAACCGGCACGAGGATCAGCCAGTAGAAACTCATGAGGCTTCGCTCGACCGTCGTCAGCGCGACGCCCAGCAGGGCGAAGAATAACATGGCGATGTAGGACCAATCGCGGATGAGAAATCCCTTGAGACCCGATTCTACGACCAGCAAGTCCTGTTCAATTTCATCAAGGTCAGCCATTCGGCGCTCCTTCCCTTGCAAAATGCGTTCGATCGTGCGGCTGGCGCACCGCCAACGCGGCGTGTCGGATCCCGCACGGGCGTCGCCTTTTTTGAGGCGGACGGTGACCGCAGCGCCACGCCGAGGCTGGCGCGATCCGGAACGCACACTGAAAATACGGCGCCGCGACGCGAAAGGATACGCGAAATCGACACTGTCTGTCGTTGTCGCTCGCCGTCCGCGTGCGTTTGTCGACCGATTGTCGACGCCGCGTGCGTGCGCCTGTTCCGTTACAGCAACCCTCGAACAGCGAATGGCAAACCCTTTTGCCGAAAGACAAGGAAATAGGGGGCCGACGCATCGAGTCGCGGTTTCATTTTTTACAGACAGAGTTTTCCGTATGGATTGCGCGTTGCATGAAATTCCCCGGAGACGACGTTCCTTGCTGCGGGAAATTTCATCGTTTCGCCAGCACCTCCGGCACCTTGAAGCCGAGCTTTCCTTTCCGCCACAGGGTGAAGGCGACGCCCGAGACGCCGGTCATGAAGACGCCGAAGCCAATGTAGAGATAGAGTTCCTCGTCGGTGATCAGCCCTACTGAAAAGCGATGGCGTCCAGCGAAGCTCTTTGCGCCGTCGTCGCTCGTGAGTTTTACATAGAGCTGGTAGTGGCCTGGCTGCGCGAAGTTATGGTCGAAATTCACCATGCCATTGCGGAATTTCTGAACCGGCAGACGGCCGACTGCGCTGCTGTCTGGATCGGGCGTCCCATCCGGCGCATCGGCGCGCAGGATGCGAATATCCCAGTTCATGTCGCGCAATTCATTGTCAGCCGCGTCGAGCACAATGACCTACGCGCCTGTTTCCGGCAGCGCATCTCACACGCGATCGATGTTTTTCTTCGGCTGCATGGCGACGAATTTCATCGATTTCTCACCCAGCGCGATCGGGCAATCGGGGTCGTAATAATGCCAGCCGGCGGCCTGCGCCGCCCCGGCCGTCATGAGACTGCAAAGAAGAAAAAATCCGGGCAGAAAGCGATGTCTGGCCAAGTCCGTAGCCTCGCGTCAATAGCC
>CAZJAY010000435.1:0-1548 GCA_964543915.1 uncultured Methylocystis sp.
GCATGTCGGCGGCGGCGCCTTCACAATCGCGGCATGGGCCCTATACAATGAGAAAACGTCGCAAGAGGCCCCACGGACCTTGACGCGGGTCGTCGGGCCCGTCTCGCAGAAAGAGAGGTTGGCCGCGTGACCGCTCACTTCCGCCACCAGACGGTCTCGCCGCAGGCCTGTCCCGCCCTGGTGCTCAACGCTGACTATCGTCCGCTGAGCTACTATCCACTTTCGCTCTGGAACTGGCAGGACGCCATCAAGGCTGTCTTTCTTGAGCGGGTCCATATTGTTTCTGAATATGATCGCACGGTCAAAAGCCCCAGCTTTGAAATGCGATTGCCGTCCGTCGTCTGCCTCAAGGAATATGTGCGGCCGACACGGCATCCGGCCTTCACCCGATTCAACGTGTTCCTGCGCGATCGCTTCACCTGCCAGTATTGCGGCGCGCATGACGATCTCACCTTCGACCATGTGATCCCGCGTTCAAAGGGCGGCGCCACGACATGGGATAATGTGGTCGCCGCTTGCGCCGTCTGCAATTTGCGTAAGGGCGACCAACTTCCCAGGGACGCGCATATGCATCCGGCGCAGGCTCCCTACCAGCCAAGCGTCTCGGATCTGCATCGCAACGGCCGTATGTTCCCGCCCAACTATCTACATGAGAGCTGGATGGATTATCTCTATTGGGATTCGGTTCTCGAACCCTGAGCGGAGACTGCCCCGGCCATGCGGCGTATTGCGATTATGCTGACCGGCTTTGCGATCGCGGTCGGGGTCGGCTCTGTTTTTCTTGTCGTCGCGTCGCTATTCGACTCCGCCACGCGCGCAGCCGGGTTTGTCGCGACGATGAATGGTATTTTCCTGATCGTGGAAGAGGCCCTTGGGGACGGCGCGCCCGAGGACGCATTCCTCGCGCTCGCGGCGGCGGCGCGCGCGGTCCTGGTTGCTGTCTGCGTTGCGCCGCTTGCGATGGTCGCCCTGATCGGCGAAGCGGCCGGCGCGCGCACGCTTGTCTGGTATTCCGGCGGCTGCGGCCTTCTCGCCGCGGCTGCGCCATGGATCGCGCGCGCCGCGCGCGGCCTGGAAGTTTCGCGGATCGGCTCCCCGGTCGAAGCGCGCTTCGCCCTGTTGTTTTTCCTGACCGGCGTCGTCAGCGGCGCGATTTGCTGGCTAATCACAGCGCCCGCGAAAGACGCAGCGCCCGGAGACGCCTGAATTATGAGGATTTCGCGCGGCGGCTTCCCCCATGTCGCCAGTAAACGCCGACCAGACCCGCGAGAAATACGGCGCCGAGCAGCGCCGGCGTGTAGAAGAGCAGGCTCCCGCCAACGGTGAAACCGAAACGCGTCGTGCGGCGCGTTCCCGAAGGTTCAACAGCGGGGATAAAAGCTGCGTAATTGCCGGGCGCGTCGAAGACGTTCTCGACGACGACCGAACCGCCGGGATAGACGCGCGGCGGCAGCGTTGCGACCGTGAGCGGCGCAAGATCGTCAGTTTCGTCGAGCGGGCCTTTCGGCTCGCGCACGATACGGACCTCGATCGGCATATCGCGCAGAC
>CAZJAY010000436.1:0-1545 GCA_964543915.1 uncultured Methylocystis sp.
CGTCTGCGGCGTCTCGGTGGGCGGCCGCGTGTTGCAGACGCGTGGCGTGACCTGCATCGTGCCAAACTGCAGGGCCTCGCCGACGACGACATCGAAATTGACGATCCGCCCGGTCGTTTTGTCGAGCCCCGAGAAAACGGCGGTCGGATTGTGGATCGGTTCCGCACGGGCGGCGGCCGACACGAACAGGGCGGCGACGCCAGTCGCCACGCCAAAACGAATTAGCCCCATCGTCAGCCACCGCGTTCTGGAGAAAACGGAAACGGGCGGCGTCCGCCGCGCCTTGATCGGGTTAACGTCAGCCTTCCGGCCGCCACGCGACATAATCGCCGCCGGCCGGCGCGCGCTCTCCGACAGCGAGCTGCGATCCCGGCGGCCGCCAGGCTTGCGGCGTGCCGGTCATATTCGGCTGATGCGGCAGCTCCCATTCCTTTGCGACATAGGTCTCCTGCGTCGGCGGCGTATCGACCGTATGATGCAGCCAGCCATACCAGCCGGGCGGCGTCGCCGAACCCTCGCAATAACCCTTGTAGATCACCCAGCGCCTTTCGACGCCCAGCGCCGCATCCTTTTTACCGCCGCGCCGGCGATAATAGACATTGCCGAACTCGTCCTCGCCGACGCGCTCGCCATAGAGGATCGTCCAGAGCCCCGTGGAGAGCGTCGCCTTGTTCCACCATGTGAAAAAACGAACGATGTAGGACATGGATATTTCTGGCCTCTCGACTGCCGGAAAACCCTTATGGCGTCGCCACGCGCCGGTGTCCAGTCCAGGCCTGATCGCGCCCGCTCAGGGCGTGGCGCGCACGAACGCGCCAAAGGCGCGTGGCCCATCTCCGGTCGGGGCCACGGCCCGAACCTTGAGCGTCGCCGCGTCGATCGCCCAGAGATCGTTCGAAAACCAGCAGGCGACAAACACGCCAGCGCCATCGGGCGCCGCCGCCACGCCTTCCGGATATTCGCCGACGCGGACCTCGCCGACGCGCGAGAATCCGGACGCGTCGAACACGCTGACGCTGTCAGCATGCTGATTGGCGACGAAAATCCGCCCGCCGGCGAGCGCAACCGTATAGGGCCGGCTGCCGGCCGGAAGGGTCGCGATCACCCGCCGGGCGCCGATGTCGATTACGCTGACGTCGTCCGATTCAACATTCGCTGCATAGGCGCGTTCGCCTTTCGCATCGATGGCAAGACCGAAGGGATGGCGTCCGACTGGCACGATGGCGACTCGCTCAAAGCGGGCGAGATTGATCACCGAAACGGCGTTATCGTCCCGATCGGCGGCCAGAAGGGTGCGTCCGTCCGGCGTAATCGCGACGCCTGAGGCCATCGGGCCGAGCGGCAGGCTGCGCAACGGACCCGCTCCGGGATCGATCTCCACGAGCCGACCCAAATAGGTCTGCGTCGCATAGAGTCGTCGGCCATCCGGCGCAACGGCGATTCCGAGCGGTCCGCCATCGACTGCTATTTTGCGGGCGATCCTGCGTGTGTCCGCGTCAATAACGGACACAAAGACGCCTTCAGGACTTGTGACATAGACACGCT
>CAZJAY010000437.1:0-1544 GCA_964543915.1 uncultured Methylocystis sp.
ATTCTCTGTTGGTTACGAATCGACGGAGAATCAGATGGCCTGGACCGAAACCACTCGACCGCAGTATGAGCGTGACCTGGATCGATACGCAAGCGATTGTACGGATGAAGAATGGGCCATTATCGAGCCTTTCATGCCCGGTCCTTCGCGCGTTGGGCGGCCGCGAAAATCAAATCTGCGGGAAATCTGGAACGCCATCCAGTATATCGCGACGACCGGCTGCCAGTGGGCTTTGCTCCCGAAGTGTTTTCCCCCCTTCACGACCGTCCAGTATTATTTTTACGGGCTCCGCGATAGCGGCGTCCTTGATCTTCTAAACGAAGCGCTCGTTTGCGTCGCGCGCAGGCTGTGCGGTCGTGATGAAGAACCGACGGCGGCCATCATCGACAGCCAGAGCGTCAAGACAACAGAAGCGGGTGGGCCACGCGGCTTCGATGCCGGCAAGAAGATAAAGGGCCGCAAAAGACATATCGTGACGGATACGCAAGGTCATATGCTGACAGGCGTTGTGCACGAAGCAAATATTCAGGACAGGGACGGAGCGCCCGGCGTCATCAGCCTCGCATGCGCAAGCTTTCCCTGTATCGTTCACGTTTTCGCTGATGGCGGATATGCGGGCGAGAAACTGGAAGAAGCATTGGCGAAAGTCGGGGGCCCTGCAATCGAAATTGTCAAACGTCCTGACGACGCAAAAGGTTTCGTCCTTGTCGCAAGACGATGGGTCGTCGAACGGACGCTCGCATGGGTTAATCGCTGCCGAAGACTTGCGAAAGATTGGGAAGCGACAATCGCTTCCTCCGAGGCATGGCTCATCATCGCATCAATCCGACAGATCTCAAGACGTATAGCAAGAAATATCAAATAGTTAATTTTGATTCGGACTCTCAGTGAAAATTAACACCGATCTCTTCCGCGCTTTGCCGGCGGCGCTTCTGATGCCGGGCGGACCGTAATCAATGGGGCTGCACGCCCCGTTCGCTGTATCACGGCTGCTCTCCAACGCGTTCAAACCTACTGCCAATTCAGCCGTGAAAATCAGAAACATGCCACGTGCGCTTCAAATGGAGTGCAGAAATTTACGAGATCTCATGAATAGGATGGGTGAGCTTGCCATTTTTTCTGGGTTACCCGAAGGGTCACGACGCCAGCGTTGTCTGAAGCGAAGCCGAGCAACGCTAAAAAGTCTCTGTTTTAATGGCGGTTCAGCGATATACGAGCGACGTTTCAGGTAAAACTTTTGTGGCGCGCGCACTACGAGACCTTCTCGACAGATCCCGCATACTGGCCTGGGAAACAGAATATCCGAGGCCGGCCGCAGACAAAAAAGCTCTTCGCGCGGGCCCTGAACGATCGTCGCCGCGACGAATGTGCGAACATCTTACCTGTCTCGACGCGCCTGCGATATCCGAAGCAGCGTTAAAAACTACTTTCTCTAAAAATCAGCTACTTATGAACGTATCCCGGAGCAGCGCTGCGGCCACATGAGCGCTCCATCTCAACGGTCGGCGTTTACCCGGTTTTTCGGGACGCAAAACCGTCATTGG
>CAZJAY010000438.1:0-1540 GCA_964543915.1 uncultured Methylocystis sp.
TTAAGGTTATTTCATTCCATTCCGCTAATTTTTTTATTACGATATAGCCGACGCGATTAACCAATTAAATTATGTTCATATCGCTCGCGTTGCTGCAGAGTATAAAATTTCCGGATTCAGGCCACGGTATCTCAAGCTTCGTTTTCTCCAGCAGCGTTTCACTAGCGACCGCAAATTCACGCTCTACCGGCGAACGGACGTGACGACCGGTCTCTGGCTTGGTCCCTCGGGCAGTCGTTACCGATATCGCGCAGCGCAATGGGGTCGCACGCTGGCAGATATACGACTTGCGCTGCCGGTTTCGGCGCGGCCTCCTGCCTGCGGCGCCGGAAGAAGTCTGCACGCCTGTATTCATTCCCGTAAGCGTCGTCGAAGAAACGCAGGTCGCGGCGCATGATATTATTGAGGCGGTGATCGACGGGATTTTCATCCCGGTGGGACACAATGCCGGCGAGGCGCATCTCGCGCGGATATTCCGCGCGGCTCGGGCCCTTCGTGATTACGCCAGGCGGAGAGGCCCTGCGGATCTAGCTCGCGATACAGCCGGTCAACTTTCGCAAAGGACCTGACGGTCTTTCCGCGATCGTGCAGGAAACATTCGGCCGAAATCCGTTCGGTAGCGCCTTGTTTGTTTTCAGATCCAAACGCGCCGACCGGATAAAGGTCCTGTTCTTCGATCAGACCGGCCCTGGTCTTGCCCACAAGCGGCTTGAGGACGCAAACTTCGTCTGGCCCGGCGTTCGTGATGGCGTGATGCAATTATCGCCAGCGCAGTTCGCGGCGTTATTCGAGGGGCTCGATTGGCGGCTTGTTCGGCCCCATCGTCCACAGCGTCTGGCGCTCGCGGGATAGCTGCAAAACTTTGCCTGTCTGTATTTTCCGCCTGGTGTAACGTGCACAGATATATTTGCCTGCATTTATGAATGCTGCTCCGCTTGCCTAGGAAAATGCAGTTCTGAAGGCGCGGCTCGCGCAGTCGCAATCAGAGCTGGCGGATCACCGGGCGGCGTTGACGGCGTCCGAAGAGGCGCGGCGGCGTCTGGAGCTGATCATCAGTGATTTGCGCCACGACAGGTTCGGCCCAAAATCCGAGAAGCTGACGCTCAATCAATATAAGCTCCCTCTGGAGGATGTGGAGATCGCCGAGGGCATGTTGGACGCCGCCCAGGAAAAGGCGGAGACGGCGATCCGTGGCAAGCCTTCACGGGATCGTTTACGCAACGCCAACCGTGGCCGGTTACCCGCTCATTTACCACATATCGGGCGTATGCCGCAAAGCGTGCAATGCCCTTGCGGCCGCAGCCCGATGACGATGATTGGCGAGTACCTATCCGTGCGTCTGGATGTGGTTCCGGCGCAGTTTCGGATGATGGTGACGCGGCGTCCCAAATATGCGAGCCGCCGCTGTTCCGGCGCAGTTGTTCAGGCGCATGCGCCTGAGCATGTCGTGCCGGGCGGCCTGCCAACCGAGGCTATGATCACGCATATGATCGTCGCGAAGTTTGGCGAATTCGCCTCACGTCCTTCCGCTCGGACTTTA
>CAZJAY010000439.1:0-1532 GCA_964543915.1 uncultured Methylocystis sp.
GTCAGTCGACCACATCCAGATCGCCACGGACCCGCCTCACGTCAGCCATGGTCGCGAACGCCTCATTGACGAGCGGCGTCCAGGCGCCGCCAACCGGCGCCCGGCCGCAATAGGCCTGGGGCGCGCCGCGCGAAAATCCCGCATAGGCGAGTTCGCCGACCGCGAGCCGTTCCGCATCGCTCGCGCCGCGCGCCGCAATTCGGCCGCTGCTCACGGGAATGAGATCCGTCGTGGTCGAACCCATGTCGATGAACAATGCGTCCCGGCGACGCTGCGCCGCCAGTTCCGCGCTGACGCGCCAGTTCGCGGAAGCGATTGCAGCCGCATGGTCGCGGACCGCCCCGCGGGGCGCCAGACCGGCCGCTCCCGCATAAAAAGAGACATCCGTTGCGCCGATTTCGCGCGCGGCGATTGCGGCGACCGAAATGACTCCCTGCGTCCGATCCTCGAAAGCGTCAGAAAGCTCCGCTGTCATCGTGATACGATGCCGCGCGGATCCGCCAAGTTCACGTAAGGCGTCACGGATCGCCGTCTCAAGCGACGCCAGCCCGGCATGCGGCGCGCAGGCGCGCTGGACGACCGCCTCGATGCGCCCGGCGCGCGCGCGCGCGGCCTTTACATGCGCGCCGCCAATATCCCAGCCGATTATGTCCATCGCACCCCGCCAAACGGAAAAGGGGAGCCTCGCGGCTCCCCTTTCGCCAAATTAACGCCTGCCCGCCTTAGTTGGCGGCGAAGGGGTGCTTGGCTTCGTTGCGCTGGGCGACGACTTCCGAAGCCTTCGGCTCGCCGCGAACGGCGCGGGCGATGGCTTCTTTCGTCGCCGTATAGTTGTATTCCTGGATCTTCTTGTCGTCGCTGGCGTCCCAGTGAATGAACACGCCAACCGAAATGAACAGGTCGTCGGCTTCCGAAACCGGAATCACGCCTTCGGCGACCGAATCCGCAACGGCCTTCGCGACGCCATGCTGCGCCGGGCCAAACATCTGGACCGCCTGCTTCGCGCCCTTGATCGTGACCTTGTTGAACAGGATCGTGTTCGGCTTGCAGAGAAGGTTCGGCGCAACAACCGCAAGAAGCGTCGTGAAGCCGTCCTTGTTGTTGACGAGCGCGTTCGCGAAAGCCAGCTCCGCAGCCGAGCCGCGCGGACCCATGATCAGGTCGATATGAGCCACTTCGTTACCCTCGCCAACCAGCGACTCGCCGACGAGCATCTTGTTAATCAAAGCCATGTGCGTTCCCTTTCCGGACAACCAGATAACCCGCCATGGGGCGGGCGGTTTGAGAAAACCGTGCGCCCCGGGGCGCCGGTCATGAGAAGCGCCGCACGCAGCGGCGCCGACTCAACTTTTCGCGCGCGCGAAAGGCGCGCAGCATTTGACGGGTTACGATGACGGCCCTGTGTCAGACCAGCTGACGCGCCAGCGCGAACGCATGACGGAAATCGAGGCACAGCGGCTTGTCAGACGTCGCCATTTGCTTGAACAGACCGGATTCGGTCCCGTATTTCACATTGCCGATCGCGAGCGCGC
>CAZJAY010000440.1:0-1532 GCA_964543915.1 uncultured Methylocystis sp.
GCCTTCAACACATTGCCCGAACATGTCTTCGCGCTGCTCTTCGCGCTGCGCCGCAATCTCGTCAATTATGTAGACAGTGTGCGTAGCGGGCGTTGGGGCTACGCCAACCAGTTCTGTTATTTCGATTATCCGATCTACGATATTGCCGGTTCGTCACTCGGCATTATCGGCTACGGCGCGCTGGGCAAGCAGGTCGAGACCCGCGCGAAATCCCTTGGCATGAATGTGCTGATCAACGATGTGACGGATCTTCCGGGCAAGGTCGATGTCGCGACCATCCTCCGTGAAGCGGATGTCGTGACCCTGAACATTCCGCTGACGCCGCAGACGAAGAATATGATCGGCGCGAAAGAGCTTGCGTCGATGAAGAAAACCGCCTGTATCATCAATACGGCGCGCGGCGGCATCATCGATGAAGAAGCGCTCGCCGACGCGCTTCGCAAGGGCGTTATTGCTGGCGCCGGCCTCGACGTTCTCACGGTCGAACCGCCGAAGAATGGCAATATTCTTCTTGATCCGACCATCCCCAATCTGATCATCACCCCGCATGTCGCCTGGGCCTCGAAGGAGGCCATGCAGGTTCTCGCGGATCAGCTCGTGGACAATATCGACGCTTTCGTCGCGGGCGATCCGCGCAATGTCGGCACCGCCTCGAACCTGCGCCGGAAGCGCGCCTGTCCTCGACGAAAACGGATCTATTCATGACGAATAAGCTGCTTTTCCTGTTTGACTCCGATCCTGTAGCCAGCGTTTTCGTCAACGTCGTCGGTTATGACGGCGGCGCCGACCACATCATTGGTTATGGCGGCGTGACGCCCGAGAACGTCGGTGCGCTGGTCGATGGCTGCATTTATACGCGTGGGCCGAAAGAGAAGCAGTACACCGCGATTTTCGTCGGCGGCGGCAGCATGACCGCGGGCGAGGCCGTGTTCAAGGCCGTCAAAAAGCGCTTCTTCTCGAATTTCCGTGTTTCGGCGATGCTTGACTCAAACGGGTCAAACACGACCGCCGCCGCTGGCGTCGCGCTGCTCGCGAAGGCGAAGCCGCTGGCCGGAAAAAAAGCGATTGTGCTGGCTGGCACAGGGCCGGTCGGCATGCGCGCCGCCGCCATGCTCAACATCGAGGGCGCCGAAGTCACGATCACCTCGCGTCAGAAGGCGCGGGCGGAGGCGGCCGCGCAGGCCATTGAGGAGCGTTTCGGATTTCGGCCTGCGGCGATCGAAGCCGGCGATAACGCCGCTCGCGCCAGGGCGGTGAAGGGCGCGCAGGTCGTTTTCGCGGCTGGCGCGATCGGCGTGCCGCTGCTTGATGAGAGCGACTGGCGCGACGATCCGACGATCGAACTTCTGGCGGACTGCAACGCCCAGCCGCCCCTCGGGATTGGCGGCGTGGAGGCCGTCGATAAGGCGAAGGAACGTCACGGCAAAATTGTCATTGGCGCGCTTGGTCTTGGCGGTCTGAAGCTCAAGCTGCATCGCGAATGAGTCGGCAAGCTGTTTGAAGGCGCTGACAAGGTGTGCGATTGCGAAAAT